>JBBDWO010000002.1 GCA_040902765.1 Acidimicrobiia bacterium
CCCCCCCCCCCCCCCCCCCCCCCCCCCCCCCCCCCCCCCCCCCCCCCCACGACTCCGAAGGCGACGACCACCGAGATGGCGTAGGCGGCGAGATAGAACCACATGGCCTCGATACCGGCACCACTGGCCACCAGGGCGGTCAGTACGAATCCGGCGTGGGTCACCGACGAGTAGGCGAGCATCCGCTTGATGTCGCTCTGGGCAATGGCGAGCAGGGTGCCCACCACCACCGACGCGGCGGCGATCACCGCCAGGGCCGGCACCCAGTCGGCGGCACGGGCATCGAATGCAGTGGTGAGCAGCCGGGCGAGGGCGGCGAATCCGGCGACCTTGGCGGTGGCGGCCATGAAGCCGGTGATCCCCGCCGGCGACCCCTGATACACGTCGGGTGCCCAGGCGTGGAACGGCACCGCCGACACCTTGAAGGCGAGACCCACGATCACCAGCCCGATGCCGACGACGAGGATCCCGGGGCGGAAGATGATCCTCGATCCGAGGAACTCGGCGATGCCGTCGAGGTCGGTGGTGCCGGTCGAGGCGAAGGTGAGCGCCACCCCGTACAGGAAGATGGCCGAGGCGAGCGCCCCGAGCAGGAAGTACTTGAGGGCGGCCTCGTCGGCATCGGGCCGCTCCCGGGTGAAGCCGGCGAGGATGTAAAGGCTGATCGAGAACACCTCGAGGGCGATGAACAGCACGATCAGGTTGCTGGCCGCCGCCATCAGGTGGGCCCCCGCGGCCGCCACCAGCACCAGCGTCACGAACTCGGCGCCGCGCTTGCCCAGCGACCGGGCGAGCGGCCAGGCAGCGACCAGTCCGAGCGCCGACACGGGGAACACGACCAGACCGGCGAATGAAGAGAACCCGTCGATGACGATCATGTCCGTGAAGTAGCGCGCACCGTCGCCGCCGCGGTGGGTGGCCCACTGGAAGGCCGACGCCACGGTCGCCCCACCGAGCCCGATCACCGCGCACGCGGCCCACCAGCGCGGGTTCGGTGTCTTCAGTTGGACGTCGACCATGAGCAGGGCCACCACGGCCACCGTGAGGACGACGACGGGAGCGACCGCGAGGAAGTCCAAGTTCATCGCCGAACCTCCGGTTCGGTGATGAACAGCTTCCAGCTTCCAGCTTCCAGCTTCCAAAAGGGCACGGGTGACGGGTGACGGCTCATCGTCCTGGCTCCGGTTGGCGATAGTCGGTGGTCTGCTCGATGCGCTCGATCAGGTGATCAACCGACGGCTCGATCCGATCGAGCACCGGCTTCGGGTAGAGGCCCATGACCAGCATGAGGATCAGCAGCGGGGCAATGATGAGCCGCTCACGCATGCTCAGATCGCTCAGCCCGCGGTTCTCCTCGACCGTGATCTCGCCGGTGAACATCCGTTGGTACGCCCACAGCAGGTACACGGCGGCGAGCACCACACCGGAGGCACCGACGATGGCGTAGACCGGCAGCGTGAGGAACGAGCCGATGAGCACCATGAACTCGCCGACGAACCCGTTGAGGGCCGGAAGGCCGATCGAGGCGAAAGCGGTGACCAGGAAGGCGGCGGCGTAGAGGGGCATCACAGTGGCCAGCCCGCCGAAGTGGGCGATCTCCCTGGTGTGTCGCCGCTCGTAGATCATCCCGACCAGGAGGAAGAGGGCCCCGGTGGTGATGCCGTGGCTGACCATCAGGATGACCCCACCCTGGAGGCTCGACGTGGTGAGGGCGGCGATGCCGAGCAGCACGAACCCCATGTGGCTCACCGACGAGTAGGCCACCAACCGCTTCACGTCGGGCTGGACGATGGCGACGATGCCGCCGTACACGATGCCGATGACGGCTAGTACGGCCAGCGGCACGACGAACTCCACCGCCGCTTCGGGGAACAGCGTCAGGTTGAAGCGAAGCAAGCCGTAGGTGCCCAGCTTGAGCAACACACCGGCGAGGACCACCGAGCCCGCGGTCGGTGCCTCGACGTGCGCATCGGGGAGCCAGGTGTGGAACGGGAACACCGGCACCTTGATGGCGAACGACAGGCCGAAGGCGGCGAACAGCCACATCTGTGCGGTCCGGGTGATGTCGGCACCGAGCAGCTCGACGAAGTCGAACGAGGGACCGCCCGACCCGCCGACCACGGCCAGGGCGAGGATGCCGGCGAACATCAGCGCCGAGCCCAGCGCCGTGTACAGGACGAACTTGATGGCAGCGTGCACCCGGCGCTCTCCACCCCAGATACCGATGATGAAGTACATCGGGATGAGCATCGCCTCCCAGAACACGAAGAAGACGAGCAGGTCGAGGGACAGGAAGACCCCGAAGATGGCCGCCTGGAGGACCAGCATCGACACCAGGTAGCCGCGCAGCCGGTCGGTGATCGTCGTCGAGGCAGCCAGGGCGATCGGAAACAGCAACCCGGTGAGCACCACCAGGAACAGTGAGATGCCATCGACCCCGAGGTGCCAGGCCACGCCCCACGGTTGGTAGAGGGTCACCCGCTCGACCAGCTGGAACCCACCGTTTCCGGTCTCGAAGGCGACCAGCAACCACACCGTGAGCCCGAACACCACCGTGGTCCCGACCACGGCGGTAGGCAGCAGCAACTGCGGTCGCTGCCGGGGCACCAGCAACACGGCGACGGCCACCACCACCGGCGCCACGACGATCAACGAGAGGAGCGGGAAGTCCATCAGAGCCCACCTCCGGTGGGCGCACCACCTGGGCGCGCGGAGAGGGCTGGGCCAGTCTTCATTTCCTCCCCCGAAGGGGGAGGTGGATCGGCCCGAAGGGCCGAGACGGAGGGGAAGGCCAGACGCGTCGCGAGGCCTCGGGCGCGTTCGCCCTCCCCCCTCCCCTCCGGTCGCTTCGCTCCCTGCGGGAATCCCCCCTTCGGGGGGAGAGAGCGGGTGGCGGGTGTCGGGCGACTCACAACACCCCTCCCCGCACGAGGAACCAGGCGAGCAGAGCAACCGCGCCGAGCACGATGCCTGCCGAGTACGAGCGGACGAATCCGGTCTGGAGGGGGCGCAGCAGCAAGCCGGCGCGGCGGGTGAGCGATCCGGTTCCCTCGACGAGGCGGTCGATGCCACGGGCGTCGAAGCGGAATGCCAGCCAGGCGGCACCCAGCTTGCCGGTACGGGCGAACACCTGGCCGTAGACGTCGTCGACGAAGTAGCCGCGCTCGAGGGTGTGCCACACACCGGTCTTCTCGGCTTGCTCGGTCCGATACCGGGCGATCCCGGCGGCGATGCCGGCGACGGCGACCCCGACGGCGACCGCGGCGAGCACCAACAGCGTCGCCCCCTCCGGGGGATGGGTGAGGTGCACGGCGGCGAACACCGGGGCGAGGAAGTGCTCCAGGCCCAGAAGCCAGGGGGTGTTGATGAGGCCGCCGACCACGGAGAGCACGGCGAGAACGACGAGGGGGATCCTCATGCTCCTCGGCGGATCGTGCGGGTGCACCCCCTCGGCCCAACGCGGCGCCCCGAAGAAGGTTCGCCACATCATCCGGGTCATGTAGAAGGCAGTGAGGAGAGCGGCCAGCATCCCCATCGCCCACAGCACGGTCCAGAGACCCCCGAGTCCGAACACCGAGGCGAGGATCTCGTCCTTCGACCAGAAGCCCGACAACGGTGGGATCCCGGAGATGGCGAGCCACCCCACGGACATCACGGCGAAGGTCACCGGCATCGCCTTGCGCAGTCCACCCATCCGCGCCATGTCCTGCTCCCCGGACATCCCGTGGATGACGGCGCCG
This sequence comes from Acidimicrobiia bacterium, assembly GCA_040902765.1. Lineage (NCBI taxonomy): Bacteria > Bacillati > Actinomycetota > Acidimicrobiia > Acidimicrobiia bacterium. Next base: position 3,741 of record JBBDWO010000002.1, read on the forward strand.
GCCCCCAGGAACAGCAGTGCCTTGAAGAAGGCGTGAGTCATGAGATGGAACACCCCGGCGACGTGGGCGGCGGCGCCGACGGCCAGGAACATGAAACCAAGCTGGCTGATGGTCGAGTAGGCGAGCACCCGCTTGATGTCCGACTGGGCGAGGGCGATGGTGGCGGCGAAGAGCGCGGTGGCGGCGCCGACGATGCCGACCGTCGCCGCAGCCACCGGCGCCATCTCGAAAATCACGGCGGTCCGGGCGACCAGGTACACGCCGGCGGTCACCATCGTCGCCGCGTGGATGAGGGCCGACACCGGCGTCGGACCCTCCATGGCGTCGGGGAGCCAGACGAACAGCGGCAGCTGCGCCGACTTGCCGATCGCACCGACCAGGAGCAGCAGGGCGATGGCTGTCGCCGTGCCCGGCGACAGCACCGACGGTGCGGTGTCGAGCACCCCATCGAAGCTGAGCGTGCCGAACGACGAGAACACGAGCATGAGGGCGACGATGAAGCCGACGTCGCCGACCCGGTTGACCACGAACGCCTTCTTGCCGGCGGCGGCCGCCGAGTCGCGCTCGAACCAGAACGAGATGAGCAGGTACGACGACAGACCGACCAGCTCCCAGCCGATGAACATCACGGCGAACCCGTTGGCGAGCACCAGCACGAGCATCGACGTGACGAACAGGTTGAGGTAGGCGAAGAACCGGGGGAACCGGGCGTCGCCGTGCATGTAGCCGATCGAGTAGAGGTGGATGAGTCCGCCGACGCCGGTGACCACCAGCGCCATCAGGGACGACAGCGCATCCCACCGCAGCTCGATGTCGACCCCGAGGGCGGGGAGCCAGGAGAACCAGCGCGCCGTCTCGGCGGTGCCGGTGCCGGTGAAGAAGTCGGCGGACCCGACCAACGCGGCTAGGAATGCGCCGGCAATGCTGAGGGTCCCCACCACCCCGGCAAGCGGTTCTCCCAGGCGACGCCCAAAGGCGAACAGCATCACCGTCCCGGCCAGCGGGAACAGGAGGACCAGCGAGACGAGCAGGTCGGCGCTCATCCGCGCAGCTCCGCCAAGGCATCGACCGAGGCCGTACCCCGGCGTCGGAACACGGCGACGATGATCGCCAGTCCGACCACCACTTCGGCGGCGGCCACCACCATCACGAACAGCACCGAGATCTGGCCCTCGATGACCCGCAGCTCGCGCCCCGCAGCGACGAAAGTTAGGTTGACCGCGTTGAGCATCAGCTCGACCGACATGAACATGACGAGGGCGTTGCGCCGCAGCAGGATGCCCGCCATCCCGATGACGAAGAGCACCGCTCCGAGGGCCATGTACCAGCCGGAAGTGACGATCACGACGACTCCTCCGCCTCGTCGTCACCCCGCCGCCAGAGCGCCAGGGCGACGGTCCCCACCGCGGCGACCACCAGCAGCAGGGCGGTGAGTTCGAACGGCAGCAGCCAGCGCCTGAACAGCGCGTCACCGATCACCTCTGCCGTCCCGGACGGTGCGCCGAGCCCGGGAGGGGCGATCACCCAGGCGGTGCGGCCGGCGAGCAGGATCCCGGCACCGAAAAGGGCGAGGAGCCCGAGGGCCATGGGACGCTGGAGCGGGAGTGTCTCCTCACGACTCACGGCACGATCGACACCGATGAGCATGATGACGAACAGGAACAGCGTCATCACGGCACCGGCGTAGATGATGATCTGGACGGCGGCGATGAAGTGGGCGCCCTGGACCACGTAGAAGATCGCCAGCGAGAACATCGACAGCATCAGCCCGAGGGCCGAGAACACGGGGTTGCGAGCGAGGATCATCACCAGGCCGCCGTACACGGCGGCGGCGCCGAACACGATGAAGAGGGACATCTCGATCATTGTCGGTTACCTGTTTCCCGTTCCCCGTTGCCCGTCCGGCGGCGGCCGGGGAGGGGAAGGCGGTCCAGGAGTCGCCTCAGGCCCTTCGGTTGTGGCTGCGGCTCTTCGAGTTTGGGGAGCAGGGCGCCGGGTTCGGGGTCGGGGTTCTGGCCGGTCTCGGGTGGGCGGGTACCGACCCCTAAGGTCGGGGTCCAGGCGACGACGCCCTCGTACGCCGCCCGTCCTGACGAGGCCGTGGCTCGCATCCAGCCGTCGCCGAGGCGCAGCTCCCCCTTGTCGATGAGGATCGAATCCGGCTGGGGATGCGGGACGGCGCCGTCCTCGTCCATCAGCAGGTCGTCGCGGGTGTAGATGGCGTCACGGCGATTGTCCACCGACATCTCGAAGAGGTGTGTCATGGTGATCGCCTCGGTCGGACAGGCCTCGACGCACAGTGCGCAGAAGATGCAGCGCAGCATGTTGATCTCGTAGACGAACCCGTACCGCTCCCCCGGGCTCACCGGTGCGTCGGGCGGATTGTCCTTGCCGCGAACGTAGATGCATCGGGCCGGGCACACCCCGGCGCACAGCTCGCACCCGATGCATTTCTCCATCCCGTCGGGATACCGGTTGAGCACGTGCCGGCCGTGGAACCGCTGCGGCTTGACCCGCTTCACCTCGGGGTACTGGATGGTCACCTTGCGCTTGAAGATCTGGCGGAAGGTCACACCAAAGCCGGCGAAGGGACCAAGAAGACTCATCGGCGTCCTCTTCGAGGCCGCGGATGGCGGACGGCAGACGGCAGATCGACCATGAGGACACGCCCGCGCGGGGCGACAGTGCCATCTGCCATCCGCCATCCGCCATCGACTGTCTGCCATCTGCGATCTGCCATCTGTCTCAGGACCATGGTGCACCGAACCTTCGCCAGGACTGGAGCAGGGCGAACAACATCAGCCACACCAGGCTGAACGGGATGAGTCGCTTCCAGCCGAACGTCATGAGCCGGTCGTAACGCATCCGGGGAAGCGATGCCCGGATCCACACGAACACGCACACCAGGGCGTAGGTCTTGAGCAGGAACCAGAAGGTTGGCATCGCCCAGGCGATCCACGGCGGGAGCCCGAAGTCCGGCCCCAGCCAGCCACCGAGGAACAGTGTGACCGCGAGGGCGGCGATGTTGAACATGCTGATGTACTCGGCCAGGAAGAACAGGGCGAAACGGACCCCCGAGTACTCCGTGTGGTACCCGCCGACCAGCTCGGACTCGGCCTCGACCATGTCGAACGGTGGGCGGTTGGTCTCGGCCACGCCGGCGATGAAGAACACGATGAACGAGGGAAGCAACCAGAACACGAACCAACCCGGGATCGGCCCGCGGAACGAACCCGCCTGGAGCTCGACGATCGTCGACAGGGACATGGTTCCCACGCCCGCGCTCCCCCCGGCGATCTGAGCCGAGGCGAACAGGACCACCGGTACCAGGGACAGGGCCATCGCCGTCTCGTAGGAGATCATCTGGGCGGTGGCCCGCACTCCGCCGAGCAGCGGGTACTTGGACCCGGAGGCCCAACCGGAGAGCACGATCGAATACACCGCGATCGATGACATGGCGAGGACGAAAAGGATGGCCACGTTGAGGTCGGCCACCTGCATGGTGACCCGGGTCTGACCGATGGTGAACGGCCGGCCGATCGGAATCACCAGGAAGATGAGGAATGCCGGGATGGCTGCGGCGATCGGGGCCAACAGGTACAGACCGAACTCGGCGCGGCGCGGCCGGATGCTCTCCTTGAAGAACAGCTTGACGCCGTCCGCCACGGTCTGGAGCAGCCCGAACGGTCCCGCCCGGTTCGGTCCGATCCGGTTCTGCATCACTGCGATGAGCCGCCGCTCCAACCACACCAGCAGCATCACGGTGACCATGAGCAGGGCGAAGGCCACCACCACCTTGATCACCGCCGTCCAGAAGGTCGAGGCGAACAGACCCTCGAGGAAGTCGATCACGAGACCGCCTCCACCGACACCGCCGGCGACGTACCGAACGACAACCCCAGGTTGGCGGGCACCGCCACCGTCCCGGGCAGGAGCCCGGGGTCGATCCTCACCGGGAGTTCGGCCTCGCCGCCGTCCCCGGTGACGGTCACGCTGGCCCCCTCGACCACACCGAGCCGCTCGGCGTCCTCCGGATGCAGCCGTGCCGTCGGCGCGGGCACCAGCTTCGCCAGTGACGGACCGGCGGCGATCATCGTGCCGGCGCCGTAGAGCACCCGGCCCAGGTGCAAAGCCATGCCGTCGGGTGCGGAGCCATTCACCGCTGCGTCGGGAGCGGGCGACGATGCGCTGACCACCACCCCGTCGCGACCCGGGCCCCATCCCAGCGTCGCCCACGACACCTCGTCGTATCCGGGCACCGTCTCGCGGATCCGATCGGCCATCGCCGCCGCCGTGGCGGGGATCGACCCGCCGAGCCGGGATACGAGGTCGGCGATCGCCTCGACCGCAGGTCGGCTCTGCCCGACGCCGGGGACCAGCCGATTGACCTTCTGGACCCGACCCTCGAGGTTGGTGACGGTGCCCTCCACCTCGGCGAAGGCGTCCACCGGGAAGATCACGTCGGCACCGCGATTCGACTCTGTGACGAAAAGGTCGAACGAGACCACGAACGACGCCTTGTCGATCGCCGCTCGAGCCTTCGCCGAGGACGGATGGTCGGCCGCCGGGTCGGCTCCGAGCAGCACCAAGGCCCCGATCTCGCCCGAGTCGAGCGCCTCCAGGATGCCGGTGGTGTCGCGACCACGGCTCGCCCCGTCGAAGGCAACGCGTCCAGGGCCGGTCACCGGGCTCATCCCCATGTCGATGGCCCCGAACAGGTTGCCGCGGTGCGCGGCCGGGAGCACCCGAGCGTCGGGGAGCCCGGCGGCGAAGGCGGCCACGGCGTTCGCCAGGCCGGGATCCTCGGTCATCCCGGTGCGGCCGACGATGGCGACCACCGGGCCCTCGCCGAGCGCCGCCGTGACCGGCGCGAGCTCGTCGTCGCCACCGGTGAGCCGCGCCAGCAGTCCGGCGCCATCACCGGGGCGGTAGCGCAGCACGTGATCGGCACAATGGTCGAGACCGGTCGGCGCGGGATGGGCGACGATCAGGGTGGCGCCGAGTTCCATGGCGGCCCGCCGGACCCGGAGGTACAGGACCGGCAGGTCCTCCTTGAGGTCTGGGCCCCACACCAGGATGGTTCGGGCGGTCTCCAGGTCACCGATGACCCCGCGGTTGGCGGCGCCGGTCAACAGGAGCGGGTCGGGGGCCTCTCCGACGGCTGCGTCGAGATGCGGGGTGCCGATGATGTCGCGCAGCAGGGTGGCGAAGGCATGGGCCTCCTCGTTGGTGCTGCGGGCGCCGCCGATGCCGGCAACCGCCTCCGGACCCGAGCCATCGATCACCCGGCGCAGGCCCGCCGCCGCGGCGTCGAGCGCCTCCGCCCAGCCGCTCTCGACCAGCTCGCCGTCGTCGTTTCGCACAAGGGGAGCCGACAGGCGGCCCGGCGACCGCAGGTACTCGAACCCGAACCGGCCCCGGTCGCACAGCCACCCGTGGTTGGTGGCTTCGACGTCGACGCCGAGCAGCCGAAGCACCTCGTTGTGACTCGCCTGCACCGACACCCGACAGCCGACCGCGCAGCCGGTGCAGGTGCTCTCGACCGCCTCCAGGTCCCACGGCCGAGCACGGAACCGGTACGGCGTGGCGGTGAGGGCCCCCACCGGACACAGTTGGACCGTGTTGCCGGAGAAGTACGAGGCGAACGGCTCGTCCGGGAAGGTGTTGATCTGGGTGTAGGTGCCGCGATCGAGGAACTCGATGAGCGGGTCACCACTGATCTCGTCGCTGAACCGGGTGCAGCGGGCGCATAGGATGCAGCGCTCCCGGTCGAGGAGGACCAGGTCGCTGATGGCGATCGGCTTCTCGAAGTGCCGCTTCTCCTCGACGAACCGACTCTCGCCGGGCCCGTGGGACAGGGTCTGATCCTGCAGCGGGCACTCGCCGCCGCGGTCGCACACCGGGCAGTCGAGGGGGTGGTTGATCAGCAGGAACTCGAGGACGCCCTCCTGGGCCTTCTTCACGGTGTCCGACCGGGTGTCGACCACCATGCCCTCGGTGCACACCGCGGTGCACGAGGTGGTGAGCATCGGGCCGCGGGGGCCTTCCACCTCCACCAGGCACATGCGGCACATGCCGACCGGCTTCATCCGAGCGTGCCAGCAGAACCGCGGGATGTAGGTGCCGTTCCTCTCGGCCGCCTCGATGAGCAGCGTCCCCGGGTCGACCTCCAACGCCTTGCCGTCGACGGTGATCGTGATCCGTTCAGACATGGGCCGTCCCCGCCATCACCATCTCCTCTACCTCGCCGCGGAAGTGCGTCATGATCGAGGTGATCGGAGACACCGCCGACGGACCCAACGGGCAGATCGTCGTCATCGTCGGTGGCCAGCGCAGTCCGGGGCTGATGTTGTCGGAGATGTCGAGCAGCAGGTCTAGGTCGGTGGGTCGGCCGGCGCCGTGGAGGATGCGATCGAGAATCTGCTCCAACCAGGTCGTGCCCTCCCGACACGGTGTGCACTCCCCGCAGGACTCGTGGGCGAAGAACTTGACGATGCTCAGCGCCGCCGCCACCACGTCGGTGGTCTCGTCCATGACGACGACCGCCCCGGAGCCCAGCATCGAACCGAGGCGCCCCACGTCGTCATTGGTGACGGGTGTGTCCAGGTGAAGTGCCGGCACGAACCACGGTGCCGATGCCCCGCCCGGGATCCAGGCCTTCAGACCGCGCCCGTCGCGCACGCCGCCGCCCACGTCGTAGATGAGCTCTCGCCAGCTCAGGCCCATGACGATCTCGTAGTTCCCGGGGCGCTCGACGTGGCCCGACAGCGAGAACATGCGGGTACCGCGGGACCCCTCGGGGCCGATGGCGTCGTAGGCTGCGCCGCCGTTCGCCACGATCCACGGGATATTGGCCAGGGTCTCCACGTTGTTGACGATGGTTGGCAGGGCGTACAGGCCCTCGACCGCCGGGAACGGCGGCTTGATCCTGGGCTCGCCGCGTCGGCCCTCCAGGCTGTTGAGCAGCGCGGTCTCCTCGCCGCAGATGTAGGCGCCGGCCCCGAGGTGCACGGACACCTCGATGGCGTACCCGCTACCGGCGACGTCGTCTCCCACCAGACCGGCGCCCCGGGCCTCATCGATGGCGGCCTGCATCCGTCGCGCAGGTCGGGGGTACTCGCCGCGGACGTAGACGAACACGCGGTGGACGCCGAGGGCGAAGGCGGAGATGAGGATGCCTTCGAGCACCTGGTGCGGGTCACGCTCGAGCAGCTGTCGGTCCTTGAACGTCCCCGGCTCGGACTCGTCGGCGTTGACCACCAGGTACCGGTCGGCGCCCGGTGCGAGGAAGCCCCACTTGACGCCGGTCGGGAAGCCGGCACCGCCCCGGCCCATCAGGTTGGACGCCTTCACCTGCTCCACGATCTCCTCGGACTTCATGGCCAGAGCGGCGCGCAGTGCGGTGTAGCCCCCCTCGGCCTGGTACCGAGGCAGGGTGTGGCTGTCCGTCGGATGCTCGGTCATCAGGGTGGTGAGGATCCGGTCGGTCATGCGCCACCCGCCGTTCCGTACGGGCCGAAAGCGGGTATCGGCCCTACGGCCTCGGTCTGGTCTTCCGAGCCCCAGTCGAAGGCGGTGCGCCCGCCGAACCGCTCCTGCATGTCGTCGCTGCGAACCGTCCCGGGCGACTCGTCGACGAGCCAGCGGCACAGGGACCGCGCCGCCTCCGGAGTGACCCCCTCGACGAACTCGTAGTCGACCTGAACCGCGACGGCACCGCCACAGGCACCGATGCACTCGACCCCCTCGACCGTTACCGACCCATCGGCGGCGGTGCCTCCGACCGGTACGCCGACCTCGTCGGTAGCCGCGGCCAGCACCTCATCGGCGCCGAGTAGGTGACACGAGATGGAAGTGCACACCGAGACCAGGTGGCGACCCACATGGCGCTTGTACATCGTGTAGAAGGAGGCCACCGCCTTCACCTGCACGGGGGTGATGCCGATTAGGTCGGCCACGACGCGCATGCCGTCGTCGGTGAGCGAACCGCCTTCCTCGCTCATCGCCAGGTACAGCAGCGGCATCACCGCCGATCGTGTCTCGGGGTAGGACGCCACCAGGCTCCGCGCCCGCTCCATCGTCTCGTCACTCCACGCTCTCATCGGTCTACGTCTCCCAGCACCGGGTCCGCCGAGGCGAGTGCGGCGATGGCGTCACCGATCAGGCCATCGGAGAGCATCACCGGCAGCACTTGCACGCTGGCGAACGACGGGCCGCGCACGTGGAGGCGCCAAGGCTTGGCACTGCCGTTGGACACCAGGTACATGCCGAGCTCGCCGCGCGGCGACTCGACCGCCTCGTAGACGGCACCCGGCGGCACCTTGAAGCCTTCGGTGAACAGCTTGAAGTGGTGGATGAGCGCCTCCATCGACTGGTCGATGCGGGCTCGGGGCGGCGGAGTGACCTTGCGGTCCTCGGTGCGGTAGTCGCCCGACGGCATCGTCTCGAGTACCTGACGCACGATGCGCAGCGACTGGCGCATCTCCTCCATGCGGACCAGGTAGCGGTCGTACACGTCGCCATGCCTGCCGAGCGGAACGTCGAAGTCGTACTGCTCGATGCCCGAGTAGGGGAAGGCCTTGCGCAGGTCGAAGTCGACACCGGACGCCCGCAGCATCGGCCCGGTGACGCCGTAGGCGAGGCACTCCTCCGGGGTGAGCACCCCGATGCCCTGGGTGCGATCCAGGAAGATGGGGTTCTGAGTGAGGAGGGCGTCGTACTCGTCGATGCCCTTGGGGAGGGTCTCCAGGAGCCCACCGACCGTGCCCTCCCATCCGTCGGGGAGGTCGGCGGCCACGCCACCGGGACGGATGTAATTGTGGTTCATGCGCAGCCCGGTGGTCTGCTCGAAGAAGGCGAGCACCGACTCGCGCTCGCGCCATCCGTAGATCATCATCGACACCGCCCCGATGTCCATGCCTCCGGTGGCCAGCCAGAGCTGGTGGCTGGAGATCCGGTTGAGCTCGGTCATCAGGACCCGGATCGCCTGCGCCCGCGGCGGGACGTCGACGCCCATGAGGCGTTCCACGGCGAGGGAGAAGCACAGCTCGTTGAAGAACGGCGACAGGTAGTCCATGCGGGTGACGTTGGTGGGGCCCTGCATGTAGGTGAGGACCTCGGCCGTCTGCTCCATGCCCGTGTGCAGGTATCCGATCACCGGCTTGCAGCGGCGGATGACTTCGCCCTCCAACTCCAACTGGAGGCGCAGGACCCCGTGAGTGGCCGGATGCTGTGGCCCGACGTTGAGGATCTGCCGCTCATCGTCCGAGGTGAACGCGCCGATCTCGAAGTCGTCGTCGACGAGGGTGCCCATCTGCTCGGCGAGGACCGCACCCTCCTCGTCGAGGCGCATCTCCTGGGTGCCCTCGGAGGTGAACCGTTCCATGATGCCGGGCGCCTCGGTGCCGGACAGCCACAGTTCCTTGATCACCCGGTCCGAAAGGGCAACGGTGTCGTCGCCGACCCGGGCTGGCCTCTCCAGCTCGCCGGATGGGATGTCGGGCGGGTTGCTCACGTCACCTCCCGCGCATCTTTGAACTGCACGGGCACCGCCCCGACAGGGGTGTCCTTGCGCAGGGGGTGGCCCTCCCAGTCGTCCGGGAGCAGGATCCTGGTCAGGTCGGGATGACCCTCGAACCGAACTCCGAACAGGTCGTAAGCCTCGCGCTCGTAGAAGTTGGCGCCCGGGTACACCGAGGTGAGCGACGGGACCACCGGCGCGTCCGCGTCGGCTCCCGTCACCAGGCGCAACCGGACCGGAGGATCCAGCGACAACAACACGGCGACGACCTCGAACCGCGGCGACCGGTGCAGGTAGTCGACGGCGCACAGGTCGACGAACATGAGGAAGCCCGCATCGCGTGCCGCCATCGCCGCCTCGGCCAGTCGCTCGGTGGGGACGCGCACCTGCGCCTGACCGAACGACTCCTCGAGCTGGGAACCGGGGACCGCATCGGCGACCCTCTGGACCATCTCGTGGATCATCGTGTAGCCGCCTCCGCCCGCACCTTGTCGTGCAGGGTGAGGATGCCGTGCATCAGCGACTGCGGCCCCGGGGGGCACCCCGGCACATAGACGTCCACCGGCACCACCTGATCGACCCCCTGGACGAGGGCGTAGTTGTTGAACATGCCGCCGGTGGACGCACAGGCGCCCATCGAGATCACCCACTTCGGCTCGGCCATCTGGTCATAGACCTGGCGCAGCACCGGAGCCATCTTCTGCGACACCCGGCCTGCGACGATCATCAAGTCTGCCTGTCGCGGCGACCCGCGAAACACCTCCATGCCGAACCGTGACAGGTCGTTGTGGGCTCCACCGGTCGCCATCATCTCCATGGCGCAGCAGGCGAGCCCGAAAGATGCGGGCCACATGGAATGGGTACGGGCCCAGGCGACCGCCTTGTCGAGGGTCGCGACCAGGAAGTTCGACGGAGCGGCCGGGCGCGCCACTACGCCTCCTCCCCACCTGGGGCGACCACCCGGCGATACCGGGCTCGCGACCGCTCACTCCAGTCCAGTGCCCCTCGCTTCCACACGTACACCAGCGTCTCCACCAGCAGCACGGTGAACACGCCGATGGCAGCCATGCCGTACCAACCGAGGTCGTAGAACTCGACGGCCCAGGCGAACAGGAAGATGATCTCGATGTCGAACACGACGAACAGCATCGCCACGACGTAGAAACGCACCGGGAATCGCTCGACCGGTTCATGGATCGGCACGATGCCCGACTCGTAGGGCTCGGATTTCTCCGGTGTCGGTCTCTGCGGTGCCAGCCAGCGCGTCGCGATGATCGACACCCCGCCGAATGCCACCACCAGCAGGAACATGAGACCGATGGGCAGGTAATCGCTCAGAGACATCTCACTCGCGGTTGGTGGGTCGGGGTGAGATTAGGAGTCATGAGCCAGAGGGAAGAAACCGAGCGAAGCGGCTTTGCCGCTTCGCAGCTCATGACTCTTTCACCTTTCCTCCCCCGAGGGGGGAGGTGGCATCGGCCAGAGGCCGATGACGGAGGGGGAGTGTTGACGCGTCGCGAGGCCCCCGTAGCGATCGCCCTCCCCCCTCCCCGCCTTCGGCGGTACTCCCCCCTTCGGGGGGAGAGAGTCGCTACTCGAAGTCTCCTAGCCTCCATCGTCGTGACGAAGATCGACGTGCTCGTGGTCGGTGGTGGGCCGGGAGGATCCGCGGCCGCCTACTGGTTGGCGCGCGATGGGCACCAGGTGCTCCTCGTCGAGAAGCACGAGTACCCGCGGGACAAGACCTGCGGCGACGGCCTCACCCCCAGGTCCATCTACCAGCTCGAACAGATGGGCTTCGACTTCGCCGTTCCCGAGTTCCACCGCATCACCGGGCTGCGTGCCTACTCGTCCGAGCTGGTCATCGAGATGGAGTGGCCCGACCACCCGACGCTGCCCCGGTGGGGCGGGGTGATCAGACGCGCCGACCTCGATCACCAGGTGGCGCGGCTGACCGAGAAGCAGGGCGTCGTGGTTCGACAGCACACCACGGCGATGCCGATCGTCACCGATGGACGGATCACCGGGGTCCGGCTCACCTCCGGGGACGACGTAGAAGTGGTCGAGCCGAGGTTCGTCGTGGTCGCCGACGGGTCGCTGTCCCGATTCGGTCGTGACCTCGGCACCGCACGCGACAAGACCCGCCCGTACGGACTGGCGGCGCGCGCCTACTACGCGAGTCCCATGTCGACCGACGGATTCATGGAGAGCCAACTCGACCTGCGGGATCACAGCGGCGCCAGCGTCCCCGGCTACGGGTGGGTGTTCCCGCTCGGCGACGGGACCGTCAACCTGGGCGTCGGAGTCCTCTCCACCTTCCGTCGATGGAAGGAACTCAACACGACGGTGCTCATGGAAGCGATGGCGGAGTCGGCGCCCGACCATTGGGGACTCACCGATCAGTCCCAGGTCACCGATGCACGCGGCGGCAAGCTCCCGATGTCCTTCTCCGTCGGACCGCTGGTCGGGCCCAACTGGGTGGTCATCGGTGACGCCGCCGGAGCGATCAACCCGTTCAACGGGGAGGGCATCGCCTATGCCTACGAGACCGGTCGCATCGCCGCCCGGCACGTGGGCCGGGCTATCGCCGCCGACGATCACACGATGCTCTGGGGCTATAGGGACGAGATCACCGACACCTACGGCTTGTACTACAAGGTAGCCCGCGCCTTCGTCCACCTGATCGGTCGCCCCGGCGCCATGCGGATCCTGACGCGCACCGGGCTTCGCTCCCGCCCTCTCATGGAGTGGACCCTGAGAGTCATGGCCAATATCCTGAGGCCCGACGAACGCCACATCGGCGAAGAGGTCTACCGGATGATCGAACGCGTGGTGGCGGTCGGGCCGGAGCTTTAGAGGGGCGAGGAGCCAGGGGCGAGGGGCCGGCTATCGGCTACCGGCTACCAGTTGCCAACGCTCAACGCTCAACGCTCAACGCTCAACGCAAGAGCGACGGCGACCGAATGGCGAATAGCGAACGAAGCTAGGGCGCCTCTAAGGTGACCTCGTCGACTTCATCGGCGTCCTCGCCGTCGTCGGTGAGGCCGCAGTCGTCGAGGGCCGCGTCGAGGGTCTCGCCACCGAACTGAACGCGCTCGTACAGCGCAACCGCGGCGAGCTCCGTGTCCGTCAGGTTCGATCCGAACCCGGGCATGACCCCGAAGCCACCGACTTGTTTGTCGTTGGCTCCGTATGTGGGATCGGGCCACCCTGTGGTCCCGAGCCGGATCCACTCAGTGTGCTGGCCACACTGGCCCTCGGGGAAGGTCTCCGGGAGTGCGCCACCGGTGAACGCAGGACCCGAGCCACCACCGCCGCCAGCACCATGGCAACCGGCGCACCCCCACACCTCGAACAACTCGGCACCCATCGCCAGGTAGTCGACGACCACCTCTCCGTAAGCAGAGCCGTCGCACTCGACGGCGACGCCGGTGACCGGATCGATGGCGAGCTGACCTGCATCGCCACAGTTGGGACCGTTGGGAAGGAAGGCGGCGTAGATGATCGCCACGGCCGGGCCGACCACGAACAGGGTCGACAGCCAACGGGGCACACCGGAACCCGCCCCGACCAGCTCCGGCTCGCCCTCCTCGACTGCACGAGAGTCCGGTTCCGCTGCCTCGCCGATGACCTCCACCGCGGCGGGAGCCTCTTCCTCCGGCTCTGCCTCCTCTTGGTCGTCGCCCTCGGCTGTAGCCGCCGCTGGCGCTTCCTCGGCGGCAACCTCGGCAGCCCCCTCGTCCGCCGCCGCCGCCGGTGCCTCCGCAGGCTCTTCGGCGGGAGCGGGCTTCTCCTCGGCGGCAGCCCGGACCTCGGCGACGTCCACGCCTGCCCAGTCGGCGAGGACCTCCTCGTAGGAGCGCCCCTCGACGTCGGCGCGCGCCGCCGCCGACCGCCGGACCATGCTCGCCGGCATCTTCATCGCCTCGGCCGCCATCTCCACGAACTTGTCGATGCCCGTCGCCGCCGGCTTCGGGGCAGGTTCCGGCTTGGCGGCGGGCGCAGCCTCCGCCGCCGCCTCGTCGGGGGCACCACCCTCGCTCGGCGACTCCGGTGCGTCGACGCCCGCCCACTCGGAGAGAACCGTTTCGAGGCTGAGCCCCTCGGCCTTGGCGCGAGCCTCCGCAGATCGGCGGACCATGGCCGCCGGCATACCCATCTTCTCCGCCGCCGCTGCGATCAGGTCGTCCAAGCTCATTCCAGCCCCGAAACGTAGACGGACAGTGCGGTCAGCTCGTCGTCGGTGAGATGGCGGTATGACGGCATCGACGACCACGGCCGCGCCGCGCGGGGGTCGATCAGGTGATCACGAATCCACAGCGGCGAATCGGTGGGGGAACGCGACCCGGCGTGGGCGAGATCCGGTCCGATTCGACTGAACCCGCTGATGCCGGCAGGGTCGAACGCGTAGTCACCGAGATCGGACACGGCGCCCATCCGAGCATCGGTGACGATGGGGCGCACCTCCTGCGTGTGGCAATACACACACCCTTCCGTGACATAGAGCGAGCGCCCCTGGTCGGCGAGCGAGCCCTCGGCGTGCGCCCGTGACCGCTCGGCGAGGATCGACGGCCCGGTGTCGGCGTCGACGGCCGGCAGGTAATACGCCCCGAGTGCCCCGACGGCGAACAGGAGCACCACCGTCCGCCCGACCGTCCGCAACCGGGCGGTGGTCAGGACTGCAGAGGACCGTTCCGCTTCCTCTTCCGAGCGAGCGAACGACCGCAGCAGCACCCAGAGAGCAAACAGGGAGGCCGCGGCCAGCACGACGGCGAGCGACCCGGTGGTCACCCGGTCGAGTCCGCGAACGCCCACGACCGAGGGGGCGAAGTCGTCACCTACAGGAACCCGGCCGTCCTGCACGATCGCCAGCCATGCCAGCCCCTGCTGCAGTCCGGCGATCATCTGACTGCCGGCTGCGACCACGGCACCCCCGAAGGCGGCCAGGCCGACAGCCTGCAGGACGCGGCCCCCGCCAGCCCCCGACCGGTGTTCGTCGACCGCATGAGCCACCGCAGCCATGGCGCAGAGGGTGAACGCACCGATGACGGTGACGATGAACACCCCGGTCTCGAACCTGGTGAACCGCAGGATGGCGGAACCGGATCGAAGGCTCAGGGTCAGCATGAGAACCGGAACCAGACCGAAGAGCAGCGATCCGAGGGCGAACAGGGTCAATGGCGCGTCGGCGGCGACCGCGGCCCACCGACCGCGAAGGGCCATGGCGAAGTCGGCGAGGATGGCGACCACCCCGACGGCCAGTCCCACGCCGAAGACGATCGGAAGCGTCTCGAACCAGTCTCCGGTCGGGCCGTACTGGAAGGCGAGGCCGGTCGTCCACACCCAGGTGAAGGCCAACGAGTAAAAGCCGATACGGCCGAGGTCGCCGTTGAACGCGGCGTCGGGCACGCGCCGAGAAACGAGGTAGTAGCCGACGCCGACAGTGGCCGCGGCGATCCAGAGCCCGATGATCGCGGTGGACGAGAACGCCGCCTGCACCTCGCCGGGGATACCGGTGAGGTCCGGAGCGGCGCCAACGGCGTAGGAGGCCACCAACCACCACGGCGCCGCAATCAGATACCAGCACGACAGCGGCACCGCAGAGCGGTCGGCTCGCCGGGCGGTGAGGGTGACCAACCCGGCCAGGGTCAGGTAGGAGAGGAGCAGCGGGCCGTCGGCGAAGAGCGGCATGGCGGCGAGACCCGCACCTTCGCTCTGTCCGAACCCGATGGCGGCGACACCGTATGCGGTGGCCGCGGCCATGAGGAGCAGGTTGCCGAGGGCGAACGCCGGGAGCGCCAGCGGCACGCCCAGGGTCCGGGGCACCGCGTGGAGGGTGACGCCGGCGAGGCCGATGGTCAGCCACCCGAAGACCAGCGAGCACAGGGCCATCGGCCAGATCCGACCGAACGAGAGCAGTGCGGTGTCGGCAAGCAGGCCGGGCCAGACCAACTTCGCCGTGGCAAGCCCCAGGAGGGCCAGGCCGACGATCAAGAACAGCGACGAGATCAGGAAGTGGCCGCGGATCGCCAGCGACCCGAACGCCGGATTGGTGATCAGCCCGCGGAGTCCGCCCGGCGCATCGGTCGGCTCAGCGGTGTCCATCGTCTCGGTAGCCGAGGTCACGCCCCGAAGCCTCCGTGTCTCGCCATGGTCACGGCGGGAGGTTAGCGAGTAGGCCCGACCTCCCCGCGCGCCACACCGGCTTCTCCGTCGGCTCTGGTGTTGGCACCGGCGCGCGTACAATGACCGCCCGTCGGAACAGGAGCCTCGTCGGTGTCGGATCGACTCAGGAAGCGTCTCGGGATCATCGGCGTCGTCGTCGGTTCGGTCCTGCTCATCGGCGGCACCCTGCTGGCCCACTTCACGGCGCTCCCCCCGACCGACGCCATCGGTCAGCGGATCTACCCGAGCATCCCGAGGTGCCTGTGGTTCGAGGAGGCCGGGTCGTGCTGGATCCTGCCAACCCTCTCGAAGGCGACGGCATTCCTCGGCAGCCAGGTGCTGATTGCGGGCATCGTCGTCGGTTGGATCTTCGATCGGAAGTTGACCTGGGCGCTCGCCACCCTCGGCGCCTTCCTGTTCACCCTCGAGGTCATCATCCTGTTCGGCATCGTCCCCAACGAGATGCTGGCGCTGTTCCAGGGCACCCTCGAGTGGTCGAGCCGCAGGATCTTCCTTACCATCCCGTCGTGGCTCGTGCTCAACAACACCGTCCAGATCAGCTACGACACGCTCAAAGACCTCGTAGTGGCCGGCTACGCCACCACCGTGCTGGTCCTGTTCATGGTGGTGCCATATCAGGTGCAGGAGTGGAGCAAACGGCGCGGTGAGCCCAAGCCGCCGTCCACGTCGCTCTACGGTCGCCCCGTCGTCAAGGGAAGCCGCTGATGGCGAACGAAGCCTGGTTCGAGACCCCTCCCTTTCGGGACGACTACCAGCTGACCCTCGTGGACGGGTCCTATCTGACCGCAGCCGTCAAGCCCAAGCAGTTCCTCCACATCGATCAGGCCGAGTGCATCCTGTGCGAGGGCTGCGTCGACATCTGCCCCTGGAAGTGCATCCACTATCTCTCCCTCGACACGATCGCCGAGGCGACCAACGTCGACGACCCGCGCCAGGACGCCACCAACTACGGGGTGTTCATCGTCGACGAGGACGAGTGCACCCGATGTGCCCTGTGCGTCGACCGGTGCCCGACCAACGTGATCAGCCTCGGCAAGTATGAGGGGTCGCTGGCCGCCCAGGCGGAGGAGCTCGCGGTGAGCGCGCCGTGGGCGGTGGACACGGGGCAGCGAGATCACAAACACGGCTATGCCTACGGCATGCGGTTCTGAGGAACGGCGCAGATTTGACGCTCGGCTCGGCCGGGTAAGAGACTGAGAACACGGAGGACGGGTTGACCAGCGGAAACGGCGACGGGAAGAAGGGCATCGGCACTCGGCTCGCCGAGATGCCCGGCCGCGTGCGCGACAGCGAGGTCTGGGAGTCGATCTTCCGGCCCGGTTCGCCGTTCCGCAAAGGCTACGGCGACAGCCCCCGCAACCGGTCCTACGTGATCATGAACAACGTGCTCTATCACCTCCACCCGGTGAAGGTGAAGCGGCACGCCGTCCGCCTTTCCTACACCCTGTGCCTGGGAGGGCTCTCTTTCTTCCTGTTCATCCTGTTGACCATCACGGGCATCTTCCTCATGTTCTATTACACGCCCGCCTCGCCCGACGCGTACGAGGACATCGCCTCGCTGTCCACGAGCGTCGCCTTCGGGCAGCTGGTGCGCAACATGCACCGATGGGGCGCCCACCTGATGGTGATCACGGTGTTCCTGCACATGACCCGGGTCTTCTATCACGGCGCCTACAAGCCGCCGCGCGAGTTCAACTGGGTGGTCGGCGTCGTCCTGCTCTTTCTCACCCTGTTCCTCTCCTTCACCGGCTACCTGCTCCCTTGGGACCAGCTGGCCCTGTGGGCGGTGACGGTGGGATCCAACATGGGTGGCTACACCCCCGTGTTCGGTGACCAGGTGACGTTCGTACTGCTCGGGGGGCTCCAGGTGGGGGCGGCGACGCTGCTGCGCTTCTACGTGCTCCACGTCCTCGCCTTTCCGTTCCTCATCGTGATCTTCATGGCCGTCCACTTCTGGCGCGTGCGCAAAGACGGCGGCATCTCCGGACCGCTCTAAGGATCGACCATGGCTGACATCCCCGAACATCTCCTCAGACGAGCCGCACAGGCGAGAGCGAAGGCTCGCGGCGTGTCCGTCGACGAGGTGCTCGTCGAGTTCGGCGCCGCGCCCTCAGAGGGCAACGGCGAGTCGGCGGCGCCGGCGGCCACCGTGGCCACCGCGGTCTCGTCGGCCCCCTCCGCTCTAGCCATCCCAGAGGGCGTCCGCACCCAGCGCCTCCTGACCGTGGTCAAGGCTCGAGCCATCCAGCAGGTGAAGAAGGAGCCCACCGACAAGGTGCATGTGTGGCCCCACCTGCTCGGCATGGAGTTCGTGGCGCTGCTGGTGGTCACCGCCCTGCTCACCGTCTTCTCCGTGTTCCAGGACGCCCCGCTCCTCGAGTTCGCCAATCCGAACGACCAGCCGAATCCGTCAAAGGCCCCGTGGTACTTCCTCGGCCTCCAGGAGCTGCTGTCCTACTTCGACGCCCAGGTGGCAGGCGTCCTCATCCCGGGCCTCGGACTGGCCGGGCTCGCCTCCATCCCCTATGTGGACCGCAACCGCTCAACACTGCCTTCGGATCGCAAGTTCGCCATCATGGTGTTCACCTTCTTCGTGATGGCCTCGGCGATCCTCACCATGATCGGATCCTTCTACCGGGGTCCCGGAC
The DNA here is from genome assembly GCA_040902765.1 of Acidimicrobiia bacterium. Taxonomy (NCBI): domain Bacteria; kingdom Bacillati; phylum Actinomycetota; class Acidimicrobiia; species Acidimicrobiia bacterium. The sequence continues at coordinate 22,095 of JBBDWO010000002.1, forward strand.
TCAACTTCTCGTATCCGTGGAGAGACGGGATCTTCTTCGACCTATGAGCGCGCCACAGATCCTCTCACTGGCATTCGCCATCATCGCGATCCTCGCCGTGGTCGCCATCGGCAGCGTGGCCTACCGACGCGGCACCGGGGAAACGGACGAGGGAACCACCGGTCGACTCGACCGCAAGGCCCGCCGTCGTGGCCGCGATGTGGAGAAGCGTCGGCGCTCCCCTGAGCGGGAGCCCATCGCAGCGGAGGCCACGGCCACCGACGAGGAGCCTCCGGTCGACCCCCGGCAACTCCGACCCGAAATCGGCCGCGAGGAGTACGACATCACCCGGCGGCAGTTCTTCAACCGCGGGGTCGGTGCCATCTTCGGTGTGTTCCTCGCCCAGTTCGGCATCGCCTCACTCGCCTTCATGTGGCCGAAGCTCCGGGGCGGCGGCTTCGGAGGCCGCGTGGTCATCGGCACCATCGATGACCTCACCAGAAGCGTCTTCCTCCCCGACGGCCGGGTGCAGCCACTCTTCGCCTCGGCCGCCCAGGCCTACATCGTGCCCTTCCAGGGGAGTACCGACGGGACCAGCTTCGAGGGACTCCCGGTCGTCGCCGGCGGCCTGATGGCGCTGTGGCAACGGTGCGTGCACCTCGGCTGCCGGGTGCCGACCTGCCAGAGCAGCCAGGGCTTCGAATGCCCGTGCCACTCCTCCAAGTACAACTACCACGGCGAATACGAGGACGGACCGGCACCCCGGAACCTCGACCGCTTCGTGGTGTCGCTCGACGACGCCGGCAACTTCATCGTGGACACCGGACAGGTGATCCAGACCTCCCGTTCCCGGGTCAAGAGCACCGAGTACCCGCAAGGACCGTCGTGTCTGTGAGCGACGACCACGAGCGGGGTGGGTGAGCCATGGACCTAGGTGCGGCGGTACTCGCCCTCGCCATCCTCGCCTTCATCGGCTGGCTCACCTACGCCGTGACCCGCGGGCCGGCACGCCCCACCCGCGAGGCGCCGCCACCCAATCTCGAGCCGTACATGACGGACGACGAGCTGGAGTCGAAGCGGCTCAACCGAGTGCTCGGCGCGGCCCTGGTCGCTACCGCCGTCCTCGCCATCGTCATGCCGCTCTATTACCTGAACGAGACCGACCGTCAGGCGGCGGCGGAGTACCGGTTCGGCCAGATCGCCATCGAGCGCGGCCACCACTGGTTCGAGGAGTTCCAGTGCATCGACTGCCACGGTCCCAGCGGGGTCGGCGGCGCAGCGTCGTTCATCGAGTCTCGCAGCGGCATGCCCACGAGCTGGGCGGCTCCGGCACTCGACGACATCTTCCTGCGGTACTCCGTCGACGAGATCAGGTACTGGATCACCTTCGGCCGCCCGGGCACGCCGATGCCGGCGTGGGGCGTGGAAGGCGGCGGACCGCTCACCTACCAGCAGGTGGACGAGCTGATTGCGCTCATCGGGACGATTCAGATCGGCGCCGGGGCCGCCTTCGACGCCGTCGACAGCCGGGTACGGTTCGAACTCACCCGCCTCGACGGCGCCGACGACACGGTGGACGCAGCCATCGCCGCCAAGCAGGCCGAGATCGACTCGATCCTGGCCGCGCCAGACCTGTACGCGCGGGTCCTGACCATGCCTGCGGAACTGGTTGCCATTCTCAGCGCCGACGGCACCTGCACCGCAGCCTCGGCAGAACTCGTGTCGCTCCCCTGCGGCGCCTCCGGGACCGACACCGACCGGGACGGCCTCGCCGACGATGCGGAGACCGAGCTGACCGGCTTCCTCGAACGACTGCTCGCCGTGATTCCCCCGTCCCCCTCGGCCAACGACCTCGCCCGCCTCGTGTTCGATCCAGCCGACGCCTTCAGCAACACCGACAGCGAGGGTCGACCGCTGCGCGATCTCGCCGCTGCCGATGAGGTGATCCTCGACGTGGACCAGGTGGTTCGGGACCTCCGACTGGCCACCCAAAACGGTGACCGGCTCCTCGCCGCCGCCGAGGCGAACCTCGCCTTCCTCATCGAGGCGCGTGAGGCCCGTCGCTACGCCGTCGACTTTGACACCCTCGCCACCGATGCCTTCGGCGGGAATCTCGACGACGCCCGCCGCGCCGTCGGCCTGTACAACGCCTACTGCGCCCGTTGCCACACCGCCGGGTTCTCCGCCGGGATCGCCTTCGCCCAGGAGCCTGGTTCCGGGGCGATGGGGCCCTCCCTCCGTGGCGGTCGGGCGCTGGTCCAGTTTCCGAACCTCGACGACCACATCGCCTTTCTCATCTCCGGCTCGGACGAACTGGTGCCCTACGGGGTCAACGGGCTGGGTAGTGGTCGGATGCCCAGCTTCGGAACATTCCTCAGCGAGCAGGACCTGACCCTCATCGCCAGGTACGAGAGGAGCCTGCCATGATCGCACGGCTCCATCGCGACGAACGCGGGCTCAGCCGTCTCGAGTGGATCGGGATCATCCTCGCCCTGTTCGTTCTGTTGTCGTTCGTTCCCCAGTTCCGGGCGCTGCTCGCCGATGTCTACGACTGGATGGTGGGGCGCCACAACGTCGACGCCGATGGCAACCCGGCGTCGGGCGTCCTCGTCCGTGGCCTCATCGTCGCCATCAGTGCGCTGGCGATCTTCGTGGGCACCGTCTGGCTCATCAACCACACCAACCTGGGTAACCGCCTGGCGTTCCTCATCACCGGAGCCGGCTTCTTCGGGTTCCTGGCCATCGTCGGTCTCCTCTACACGCTGTATGCCCCACGGGGTGTGCGACCGAGGTCGGTCGAGGGCCTCAACGCCTTCGAGATCCGAATCCTCCCCGGGTCGCTGATGGTGGGGTCGGCGATCCTGTTCGTGATGTTCCTCGCCGCCCTCAGCCGCCTGGAAGCCGCGCAAGACGAGTAGATCGTCAGCTGTTAGCTATTGGCTATTAGCGGTTGGCCAGAGGCGCGTCGCGCCAACGGAAGGCGAGGGTCTGGCTAATGGCTAAGAGCTAAAAGCCAATAGCCGATCGCTCAACTCCTGTTGAGGTAATACGCCAGGACTTGCAGCTCCGTCGACAGATCCACGCGACGGACTTCGACGCCCTCCGGAACTTTGATCACGGTCGGTGCGAAGTTGAGGATCGATCGAATCCCGGCGGCGGCCATCGCATCGGCGACCTCCTGCGCTACGGACGCCGGCGTGGTGATGATCCCGATGGACGCTCCCCGATCGGCGACGGCGCCGGCAAGTGCCTCCATCGACTCGACCACCATCGAGTCCACCCGGGTCCCCACCTTGGCCTGATCGCTGTCGAACAAGCCAACGATCTCGAACCGTCGCCTTCCGAATCCGTCGTAGTTCGCCAGTGCACGACCGAGGTTTCCGATGCCGACGATCACCACCGCCCAGTCGCGGGTCAGTCCCAGTTCCATGCTGATCTGAAAGCGGAGATGCTCCGTGTCGTACCCGACCCCCCTCACCCCGTAGGAGCCGAGGTAGGACAGGTCCTTTCGAACCTTGGCGCTGTTGACACCGGCCCGGGTCGCGAGTTCCTCCGACGACACCGAGGTCTGGTCCGGAGGAAGCTCGTCGAGGCACCTGAGGTATACGGGCAGGCGCTGCACCGTGACGGCTGGGACTGTCGACTTCACCGTTGCGAGGTTAGGAGCCTGCTGCGGCAGTAAAACCGCCGCAGGCGGCAGACGGCAGACGGCAGACGGCAGACGGCGGGGAAAGCCCGCGGACAGGGGCCGATCCGTTCTGACTCTCCTCCCCCGTAGGGGGAGGTAGCAGCGGCCGAAGGTCGCTGACGGAGGGGGAGGCCAGACGCGTCGCGAGGCCCACGTAGCGTTCGCCCTCCCCCCTCCCCTCCGGTCGCTCCGCTCCCTACGGGACTCCCCCCTACGGGGGGAGAGCGTCTTGCCGGCGACGGGCCCCTACCTCAGCGCCCGTCTCACGTCTCGTTTGGTGAAGTGGCCGGCGAGGACCGTCGCTCCGTCAGCAATCACTACCGGGAGGCGGTCGCCGTATGGTTGCTCCCAGGCGGTTCCGGCGACGTCGATGATCTCGAGATCGTGGCGACGACGACGACACACCGCCGTGACGATCGGCAATGCAGCCTCACAGAGCGAGCAGTCGGGCCGGGAGAGGAACAGGACCGTCATGCGAGTATCGTCGTCCACCCGATGCGCCCCGCCACCGTCTTCGCCCTCATCGCCCTGCTCCTCCTGATCGCGGCGGCCGGCACCGTGTTCGTCGTTCAGCTCGTCTCACTGGACTGAGCGCCCCCGGCAGCCCCCAGGCCGACCGACAAGCCCTCGCTGATGCTGAGCACCTCGTCGGCGCGCCCACCGGACACGGCGATTGCCATCAGCCCGTATGAGTCGACGTGAACGATCCGGGAACCCTCGGACCCATAGGTGTCGGCCCAGGGCAGTTCGAGACGCTGGCCGCCGATGCGCACCGACAGGGTGTCCCCCGGCCGGGCACCGATGAGGGCGAGGTCGTCAGGTGCGATGTTCGTCTGGGCATTGCCGAAGCCGTCGATCCAGAGCACCTCACCGTCGACGACGCCATCGCCGTGTTCCACCAGCGGCAGCAACAGCGGGGTGAGCGAGTCGGGATCGACGTCGGCGCCCAGGTCGTCGAGCTTCGCTTCACCCGACGCCAGCACGGCGGCCGCCGGCGCAAAGACGTCGCGCCCGTCGAAGGTGACACCACTCCGAGGCAGACGGAACTCCTCGTTGTCCAGCGACACGATCCGGGTGGCCCCGCCGACCATCGCCACCGCCGGGGCGAGTAGTCCGTTGTCGGGACCGACGAAATGCCCCCACGCGGTCTCGGCGGCGATGCCGCGGCGGCCGGTGCCCACGCCCGGGTCGACCACCGCCAGGCACACCCCCGGGGGCAGGTACTGGACGGCCCGCAGCAGCGCCAGGGCCCCCGCCCGGACGTTGCCCCGCTCCACCCCGTGAGTGACGTCGATCACGACGGCATGGGGGTCGATCCGTCGAATCACCCCATGCACGACACCGACGAACTCGTCGGTGAGCCCGTAGTCGGTGAGCAGCGAGATGGGGCGAGAGGAGGCGGCCATAGGCTAGGGAGCGTAACCCAGGGGTCACGGCTTCCAGCTACCAGCTACCAGTGAGCTCATGGCCAGAGGGACGTTTCCGTCATCCGTCATCCGTCGACCGTCGACGGTCGACGAACCCTCTAGCCAACAGCCAAGAGCCAATGGCTAATAGCTGGCGCGAGCGAAGCGAGCGCGAAAGCGCAAGGCCCAACGAACCTCTTCGGCATCTTCCCCGCACTTCCCCAGACGAGGTTTCCAACCGATTCAGCACCTTGGGCCTTGCGTGACCGAACCTACGGATGTCGGGGCGTCGCGTCAACCACCGTGCGCACGCCGAGTTTTCGCGGTCTCGTGCGCGCCATTGCCCTCACCGGATGCTTGTCGCACGCAACCGCGCACTCGATCGAGCTCTTCTCCACATATCCACAGCAATCCACAGGGGCTTGTGCACAAGCGGTGTCGACAACTAGCCCTCATGTATTCTTTTCGCGGGAGAAAGCCAGTCGTACCAACGGTTTGAATGCGACCTCGACGGCCTCGTACACCTCACCGAGGATCAGCTCGAGCTCCTCCTCGGTCACCTCCCCGACCGGAACCCGCCCCGCCAGCACGAGGTCGCCGTCCGGATCCAGGGCGAAGTGCATCCGGCGGGTCGAAAAGCTCCTGACCAGCGCCTGGCGGAACACCGCCTCGCGATTGAACGGCGGTCCGGGTAGCACGTATGCCTCGACGGTCAGCCACCGATCGCCGATGCCGAACCACACGGTGGTGAAGTCGCGCACGGTCTGCCGCATTCGCACACCTCGCCGGCCTTCGTGGTCTCCCGCCCAGACGACATCGCCGTCCGCATCTGCAGCCCAGGCGTCGGTGACGGCGCAAACGAGCCCCCAGGGGGAGTCGTTCACTCGACCATCCCCCGGTACAGCTCTAGGAGCCGATCCACCGTCCCGTCCCACGAGGACGACTCGGCACGCTTGACGGCACCGGCGGCGAGATCGGCCGCCATCTCCGGATCGAACAGGATCCGCCCGAGCGCCGCGGCGTAGTCCGCCGGATCGTGACCGGCGACCAGGAACCCCGACTCGCCATCGATGACCACGTAGGGGAGGCCGCCGACCCGCGAGGCGACCACCGGAGTCCCGGTCGCCTGGGCCTCGAGCGCCACCAGGCCGAACGACTCGGCACGCGACGGCACGATCAACGCGTCGACCGCGCGATAGACCTCGACGACGTCCGCGTGAGCGACCGGGGCGTGGAAGACGACCTGCCCCGGTGCCACTTCGTCGGCCAGGGCACGGAAACCGGCGAGATCGGCATCGCCCTCCGGCCCACTGGGGCCGCCGACCACGAGGAGCCTGACCTCGGGGAGAGCGGCGACTGCCCTGATGGCCACGTCGACGCCCTTCAGCGTCTGGATACGGCCGACGAAGCCGACGATCGGACCGGCCCCCAGTCCGAATCGGTCCCGGGCCGCCCGTCGGTCGCCCGGCGAGAACACGGTGTGATCGACACCGGGTGGCGACACACAGATCCGTTCCGGGTTCGCCTGGTAGTGCTCGATGAGATCGGCGGCATCGGCCGGGGTCGACGCCACCATGCACTCGGCACGGGCGACCACGTCCACCTCGGCGGCGATACGGACCAGCGACTCCCGCGGCTCGGCAGGCGTCCTCGCCGCCTCCTTGACCCGACCGAGGGTGTGGAACGAGATCGCCAGGGGAACGCGCAGGCGTTCCTGGAGCAACGCTCCTGCCCATCCGGACAGCCAGTAATGGCTGTGCACCATGTCGTACCGGATGTGCCTCCCCGCCGCCCAACCCTCGATTCCGTCGGCGAACGCTGCCACCAGCATCGCCAGGTCGTCACCCGAAGCAGGGAGCTCGACGACGGTGTAGCCGGGGCAGACCACCGTCTCCCGCAGCTCGTCGGAGCGGGTGAACACGTCGACGCATATGTCCCGCGAGGCGAGCGTGCGCGCCAGTGCGTCCACGTACACGTTCATGCCGCCGGCGTCGCCCGCGCCCGGAGGGTCCAGCGGCGAGGTGTGGATGCTCACGAGGGCGACCCGCTCGATCACAGGCTTCCCTCAACCAGGAACAGGGGCCGCGGTTCGGCCCCCAGGCGACGCTTGTAGGTCTCGGTGCCCTTGAGGAAGTCGAAGCGGCTCCGGCCCGACTCACCCACCCGCCGGATGAGCCGGTGCAGGAGAACGATCCCCGGCGACACCTCGGCCACGGCAGGGTCGTACGCCGCGTTGTACAGGTAGTAGGCGTCGGCGTCCTCGAAGCCGAAGCCGGCGGCGACCAGGCGATCGTCGCCGGTCACCAGGCAATCCAGCCGTGCACCCGGGAGGACGAGCAGATCCCGGAAGAAGCCCTCCATGTCCCCGGTCATGAACTCGCCCTTGTCGCCCGGTGCCGCCCGATGCAGGGCGACGAACTCACCGAACCGCGTCGCATCGTCGACGAGTAGCGCCTCCCCCAACGCCTCGTCGAAGCGCCGCTGTTTGCGGCGAACTTCGTGGCGCTGCTTGGCATCGAGACCGTCCAGATGGTCACCCCCGTCGAGGGTCAACACCATGGCGTCGGTGAAGTGCGTGGTGGTGGTCCCCACGCCGGCTAATTCGAGGGCCTTGGTCACCGCCTCCGCAGCCTCCACGGGGAGTGAGTCGAATGAGAACCTAGTGCCCGATCCACGGTCGCCGACCACCGATGCGAGGAGCTCGGTCGGGTCACCACCGAGGGGGCTGCGATAGTCGACGAGGTCGGCGGCGCCGGCCGCGGTCACACCTCCGTCCGCCGTGATGAACGCCCACGCCGCCCCGCCCACATCGGTCACTTCCAGGTCTCCGGTCCCGAAGTGCTCCCACCACGCCGACAGAAACCCACCATGCGGAAACGGGCCGACCGACGGAGCCAACGGCCGACGAGCGGCGTCGAGCGCCGACCAGTCGATCACGGCGCCACCAGCTCGTATCGCCCCACCGGAACCCCCCCGCCAAGCACCGGGGCGGAGAACACATCGGCGAGGCGGTCGCGCTGGTGTTCGGGAACGATCCCGACCCGGTCCATCAGGCCGACCAGCGCCACGATGGCGGCGGTGTCGTCACCGGTCCACGCCTTGGCGGCGAATCCCACACCGCCTTCAGACCAGGCGGCGGCGATACACCCGGCGGCTCCCGCCTTGACGAAACCGGGAACCCAACGGGCGATCACCGCCTCGCGGCGGTCGCCGTCCGAGGTCAAGGATGCATACCGTCCGATGGCCTCCAGGATCGGCGCGAAGTCGGTGTCGCCGCTGAGAGAGGCGTATCCCCGAGCCAGGGCGACGGTGTCGGTGCGCAGGGTGGGGACCCCGCAACCGTCGACACCGACGGGGCCGACCGATCGGCCGGTGGCTGTGCTCACTATGTCCATAACCTCCGCGTGGAGTGGGTGGTCGTCATCGGTGTAGTCGAACGACCAGTCGCTGGCCCGGCAGGCGCGCAGCATGGCGGCGTGTTTCCCCGAGCATCCGTGAAACACCCGGAGCGGCTCCAGACTTCCCGACGCGTACCAACGTCGGTCCGCGCCAGCGGTGGATGGGCGCGCCGGCGGACAGCGAAGGTCCGCCTCCGTCAGGTCGGCTTCAGCGAGCATCCGTCGTACGAACGCCACGTGGAGAGGCTGACCACCGTGGCTGGCAGTGGCGATCGCCGTCTGCTCCATGCCGAGATCGGCGCCGGCACGCTGCGACACGAACGTCTGGAACGGCTTGACCACGGACCGCCCGAAGAAGTCGCGATCCAGGTCGGCGCCGAAAGAGGCGAGCACCTTCCCGGTCCCATCGACCGCCGCCGCCGACACCGGGTGCTCGGCCTCGACGAGGCCCGAGCGCACCACCCGGACGATCACGCGTCCGCTTCACCCGAGCTGGGATCGGCGCCGTACCGGCGTGCGAGCTCCGCTTGGATGCGATCGAGCGCCGAGTGGACCCGACGGCGCTGCTGTGACACGTCGACCTCTACCTCGGAGATGAACACCTGAGCCTCCTGGAGCTCTTCGTCGGTGAGCGACGGCAACCTCATCAGGTAGTCGTCGTCGAGGGCCCGATCGACGAGACGCCGGCCCTTCGCCGGAAGCTCGGGCACCTCGATGGGGACCGCCCGCTGCGATGGCCCGCCCTTGGTATAGGCACCTTCGGCGAGGATGCGCGGCAGGGCGTCGATGATGGATTCGGTCTCCTCACCTGCCCTCCGCCGCATCTCGAAGGCGAGCAGGTCCATCCGGCCGTGAAGGAGCCGTCGGTAATAGGAGAGCTCGATGTCCAGGTCGGAACACATCTCGCGCCGGTCCCGCAGCTGGTCGAGGTCCAGCGACTCGAGTCCGGCGGTGAAACCGGGTTCCGAGACGATATCGATGCCGCGCCGGTTTTCTTCCCTCACGCCACAAAGAGTAGAGGATGCAGCGTCACGAACAGACCTCCACGACGGTCGGATACGGGTTGACCGCCATGATCCCGCCCGGGAGAGAGTGTTCTACCCGCTCGCCCTCCAAGGACTAGGTCTGCCAATAGCCAACAGCCAACAGCCAATCGCTAAGGTCCGGCGGCGATGGCACTTCGCGTTCGGCCCGACCTGTCGCGAATCGAGGCGTATCGCCCGGGCCGCGCCATCGCCGAGGTGGCTCGCACCTACGGACTCGACGACGTCGCCAAGCTCGCCTCCAACGAGAGTCCGGAGCCCCCGTGGCCGGAGGTGCAAGCGGCCATCGCCGAGGCTGCGGCCAGCGTCCACCGATATCCGGACAACGATCGCCCGACCCTCACCGCAGCCCTCGCTGAGCATCTCGGGATCGATTCGGATCTCGTCTGGTGCGGCGGTGCCGCCAACGAGCTCACCTTCATCACCGGACTGTGCATGGGAGGGCCGGACACCTCAGCGGTGTACGCCTGGCCCTCGTTCAGCCTCTACCGGATCACGACGCGCACCGCCTTCGGCCGGGATCTCGCCGTTCCCCTCACCCCGGACCACCGCCACGACCTGGACGCCATGCTCGCCGCCGTCGCCGACGACACGACCATCGTCTACGTCTGCAACCCCAACAATCCGTCGAGCACCCATGTCTCCGGCGACGATCTGGAGGCGTTCATCGACGCCATCCCCGAAGACGTGCTGGTGATGGTCGACGAGGCGTACGCCGAGTTCGCTACCGCTGCCGACTATCGCTCGATGATCCCGCTGGCGGTCAGCAGACCGAACGTCATGGTCATTAGGACCTTCTCAAAGGTGTATGCGCTGGCCGGCCTCCGGGTCGGGTACGCCGTGACCGCAGCCTCATCGATCCATGAGTTCAGAAGGGTCCAGCTGCCGTTCTCGGTGACCGGCGTCGCCGAAGCGGCGGCGGTCGAAGCGCTCCGCCACCAGGACCGCGTCTCCACCAGGGTGCTGGCGAACCGGGCTGCCATCGATGGGTTGACCGCCTTTCTCGGCGAACGGGGATTCACCGTGCCCGACAGTCAGGCCAACTTCGTGTACACCGACCTGGGGACCCGGATCGGCGATCCCGTCGAGGGACTGCTGCGCAGAGGACTCATCGTGCGACCGGTGCCGCCCGACGGCTGGGTGAGGATCACCGCCGGCACCCCGGACCAGAACGATCGGCTGATGGCGGCGGTCGACGAGCTGCTCTGATCCTGAGAGCGCGCGCCAATAGGCTCGCGCTCTCAGCCCATGAGCAGCAGCACGGCTCCGTACGAGCCGGCGGCGAGGACCACGCCGTCGAAGTATCCGAGGCTCCCGGGCAGGTCGCTGCCGCCGAAATATCCGCCGGCACGCACCAGCATCCCCACGGTACGACCGGCGACCAGACCGGCGACCGCCGCTACCGATGCTATGACCGAGGTGGACACCGTCGGTGCCCACAGCGCCGACGCGGCGAGCCCGGCGAGCAGGCCGCCGAGGATCATCCCGATCATCGGATCGACGATCGGCATCTCGGACCGATCGGAGAGCCAGGCCACGACGATGGCGGCGAGAGCGATCACCATGAACACGGTCGCTTCATCACGGGACCGCAAGCGAATGAGCATCAGCGACGACGCGCCGATACAACCGGCGAGACCGAGGAGCGCGGTGCCGGCGATGGAGTCCACGTCGCGCAGATGCTCACGCAGAACCCCCCAGATGAGACCGAGCATCACCGTCCCTGCCATGGCGGCGGCCATACCCGGCGCGCCGAACCGGTAGGTGGCGAGCACACCGCCGACCACTCCCAGGTGGATGGGCACCGACCCGACGAAGAGACCCCGACGCTCACCGGTGCCGACGATGTCATACACCCACAGGGTCATGAGAAGCACGGTGACCACGGCGAGCCACTGGATGGAGAGGAAGTTCGCCAGGGTGAGACCGGCGGTGAAGGCGACGACGAGCCCGAACTCGAAGGTCACCGGCGATCGGACCACGAACGCCCCACCGGACACCGGCGGCAGGATCGCCACTTCGGCACCATCGGCGACCTTCGAGTCGGCCGGCACTCGCACCCCGTCCACCCACACCTGGGCGCCCGCCATGGCGGCGGCGAACTCATCGCCGAAGCGGGCGGCAGCGGCATCCCGGATCGACTCGACCGTCGTCCCATCGATCTCGACGCGGTCGGCCCCGGCGATCTCGCGGAGGCGGGCGAACAGACGAACCGCCGCCATCAGGAGATCCCGAGCCGACCGGTCACCACCACGACCCCATCGGGCCGGGCCGTTTCGAAGCCGACGCCTTCACTCTCGGAGTCCCACGCACTCGTGGTGAGGTCGCTGCCCGGCAAGACCATGTCGGTGAAGCGCGCCTCGACGGTTCGGACCCCGGCGGCGTCCCCCTCGAGGACCTCGGTCACGATCCCACCGACCACCAACGACAGGGTGCCCAGACCGTGGTTGATCACGCCGGGGAGCCCGACCGCGGTGGCAACGGCCTCGTCGAGGTGGATCGGATTGTGATCGCCTCCTGCCGCCGCGTACCGCGACGGCATGTCGACGGGCACATGGCGAACGAAGCGAGTGGTGGGCTCCCCGCGTCGGGGTGGAACGGTTGGCGTCGACGACACCCGCTCCGCGCCCGAACCCGCGCCGCGCACGAAGATCGTGGCGAACTGATCGTTGACCGCCTCACCGTCCGGCGTCGCCGCCCGGACCGCGGCGACGAAGATGGCAGACCTCCCCTTGTCCTCCACCGACTCGAGGGAAGGAGTCAGCTCCAGGATGTCGCCTGGCCGGAGCGGACGGTGGTGGATGATGCGCTGCTCGCCGTGGACGATCATCAACGGGTTGTCCACGCCGAGTTCGGGATCGAGGGTCACCGTCGCCATTGCCGCCAGGCCGTACACCACGGGGAACACCGGTGAGGCAATCTGGCGGTTGCCGGAAGTGTGGAGGGGGTTGTCATCACCGGACGCGGCGGCGTACTCGGCGATCTGCTCGGCGGTCACCGAGACCGTCGAGCGGTCATAGGTCTTGCCACCGAGATCGAAGTTGAGCGGCATCGACGCGAGGGTAGCCACGCCCTCTGGGATCATCCTGCGACGAATTCCGCGGATGGTGGAAGGACCCTTCTTCATTCTCCTCCCCGACGGGGGAGGTGGCAGCGGCCGAAGGCCGATGACGGAGAGGGAGGCCAGACGCGTCACGAGGCCTGCGTAGCGTTCGCCCTCCCCCCTCCCCTCCGGTCGCTCCGCTCCCTGCGGGACTCCCCCCTTCGGGGAGAGAGAGGGCTCGCTCAGGACTCCCGAGCGGGCAGCACGACCCCCCGACATTCACCGAAGCCGACCCTGATGCCCTCCGCCTCGCACCAGCCGCGCAGGACGACCTCGTCACCGTCTTCGAGGAAACGGCGTTCGGACCCGTCGGGCAGGGTGATCGGGTCACGCCCGTTCCAGGTGAGCTCGATCAGACTTCCGAACTGCCCGGGCTCGGTGCCGGAGACGGTGCCCGATGCATACAGGTCGCCGGGCAGAACGTTGGCCCCGTTGACCGTGGCATGGGCGAGCTGCTGGGCCATGGTCCAGTACATGTGTTTGAAGTTGGTGCGCGAGATCACCTGCGGGCCGGTCCCTGCCGATCGCATTGCCTCCGACGACAGCGACACCTCCAGTTCGAGGTCGAGGCCCCAGTCACCGGCCGCGTCGAGGTAGTCGAGCGGCGCAGGGTCCTGGGCCGGTGGGCTCACCATGAACGGGGTCAGGGCATCCAGAGGCACCACCCAGGGCGATACGGTGGTGGCGAACGACTTACCGAGGAACGGCCCGAGCGGCTGGTACTCCCACCGCTGGATGTCGCGGGCGCTCCAGTCGTTGACCAGCACCAGGCCGAAGATGTGATCGCCGGCGTCGTCGATGTCGATTGGCGTTCCCAGCGGGTTGCCCGGGCCGGTGACGAAACCGACCTCCAACTCGATGTCCAAGCCCATCGTCGGCTCCAAGGCCGGTGGCACATCGCCACGCACAACCTGCCCGCGAGGCCGGGTGACCGGCGTCCCGCTGACCACGACACTGCTCGACCGGCCGTGATAGCCGACCGGCAGGTGGCGCCAGTTGGGAAGGAGCGGATCACCGTCGGGCCGGAACATGCGGCCCAGGTTCGATGCGTGTTCCAGGGACGAGTAGAAGTCCACGTAGTCGCCCGGCTCGAACGGCAGCAGCAGCGTCTCGTCGTTCACCGATCGGACCGCAGGTGCCGGTATCGAGTCGAAGGCGTCCGTCGTCAGCAGCTCGACCAGTCGGTGCCTCGTCTCCTGCCACACGGGGCGCCCACCTGCGAGAAAGCCGTTGAGGGTGCCGGGCCCGAGCGCCTCTGCAGCCTCAGGCGGCAACAGGCCCGCCCCGGCCAACGCGGTGAGGTCGACGGTGTGGTCGCCGATCCGGACCACAGGATGGCCCGTGCCCTCCCGAGCGGCGACGCCGTACGGCAGGTTGTGAAGCGAGAAGTCACTGCCCGGAGGTACCGGCAGCCGCGACCCGGTCACGGCTCCACCGGGAGGACACCGAGGGCCGTCAGGTCGTCGACCGGCTCCCGGACCGAGCACGACCCGTAGGCCCGCAGCAGCGAGGAGCGGGCCTCGGTCAGGGCGTCGACACCGGCGCGTCGGTCCCGCCAGGTCAAGCCGGCGGGAGTCAGCGAGAAGGCGTCGGCATCGTCGTCGGCGAGGACCGGGATGAGGTCGTCGAGGGCGGCGCCGTCGACGGCGAACGCAGCAGCGGCGAGGAGGTTCAGGAATCCGTGATGCACGAACCCGGTGGCCGCATCACGGTGCCGAACCGGGTGGTGGAGCCCGGCAGTGGCTTTGAGCGGGAGGCCGAGGTCACGACAGGCGATCAGGAATCCGGCGACCGCCTCGGGTGGAGGGAAGGCAGCCTCGGTGACGCCACCGGTCCGGATCTTGGCGCCGAGCGACCGGCCGGCAGCCTCACGAGCGGCAGCCAGAGACTGCAACGATCGTTCCAACTCGGGATCGGACCAGGGAACCTCGTAGGAAACGAACCGACCGAAGGAGCGGGAGGCGGCCGCGACGTCGTCGGGCCGGACGCCACCCGCGGCGACCGGCCGCTCCACCACCTCGACGACGGCTCCACCGGACATCGCGACTTCGAACCCTCGGACCCGAGCGGCGTCGGCATCCACCGCCGATAGCCAGTCACCGGACCCGTCATCGGCCACGGCCACGAGCCGCCAGGGCGCGTCACCCGTCCTGAGTGCCGCCATCAGGTGGCCGGCGAGCTCTTCGAGTCGCGACACCGGGCAGATGAAGCGATCCACCAGCCAGGCGTGGTCGCCCTCGAGCGCCTCGCGGTACCCGGCGACGGCGCCGGCCATGTCCAGGGACTCAGGGGGGAATAGCCCGGCGTAATCGATCAGCCCGGACAGGCCGGCGAGACGGGCGTCCCTGCGGGTGACTTCCAAAGGCACATAGGGAGCGTAGACAGCTACCAGCTACCAGCTACCAGCCAACAGCCCACCACAACAGAAGATGCGTTTCTGGCTGTGAGCTGTGAGCTCCTCTGGCTGGCCACTGGCCACTCGCCACTCGCTACTCGCTTATGCTTGGCTTGTCCACCAAACAGGAGGGCAATCCTATGGCGACCAAGGACAAGGGCGGACGAGCCGACAAGAAGGCTCCCGCCAGGGACCTCAAAGAGAAGCGGGCGGCCAAGAAGGCCAAGAAGGCAAAGGACTGAGCGGCCGCCTCGAATCCGACCGAGCGACCGTGGCCCGATATCCTTTGGGGCCCGTGCGCAGTATTCGGAGGTGCATGTGATGACGACCGACTCGGACACCCTGGAGAGAGCGGCGGCGCTGGCCGCCCGGGACGACATGCCACTCAAGGGCTTCTCGCATCTCGAGTGGTGGGTCGGCAACGCCTATCAGACCGCCCAGTTCTTCCGCCAGGTCCTCGGCTTCTCGATCACCGGGTACCGGGGCCCCGAGACGGGCAGCCGGGAGACTGCCTCCTACCTACTCGAGCAGGGCGACATCCGTTACCTCGTCACCGGCTCCATGACCCCGGACCATCCGCTCAGCCAGCATGTCACGCTCCACGGACCCGGCGTCCACGACGTGGCCATCGACGTACCGGATGCCGAAGCGGCGTTCGAAGTGGCGATGGAGCGAGGGGCCGAGGCTGCGACCAAGCCGCACGTCATCGAGGACGACCACGGCCGCATGGTCGTGTCGGCGATCCAGATCTACGGCGACACCATCCATTCGTTCGTCCAGCGGGACGGCGGCTTCCCGGGGTTCGAACCGCGAGTCGACGAGATCGCCCGACCCATCGGCCTCCAGTTCATCGACCACGTGGTCGCCAACGTCGAGCTCGGCAAGATGGACTACTGGGTGGAGTTCTATGAGCGGGTGTTCGGCTTCACCATGCTCAAGCACTTCGATGACGACGCCATCAGCACCAAGTACACCGCGCTGATGTCGAAGGTGATGTGGGACGGCACCGGGATCATCAAGCTGCCGATCAACGAGCCCGCCGAGGGGCTCAAGAAGTCGCAGATCGACGAGTACATCCAGTTCTATCGGGGTGCCGGGGTGCAGCACATCGCCCAGCACACCGAGGATCTGATCCACACCGTATCGGAGACGCGCCGGCGGGGGCTCGAGACCCTCTCGGTACCTGCGACCTACTACGAGGATGTCTGGACCCGGATGCCCGACATCGACATCGACCGGGCCAAGGTGGAGGAGCTCGACATCCTGGTCGACCAGGACGACGGCGGATATCTGCTCCAGATCTTCACCCGGATGCTCCAGGACCGTCCGACGGTCTTCTTCGAGTTCATCGAACGGCGTGGCGCCACTGGCTTCGGCAAGGGCAACTTCAAGGCCCTGTTCGAGGCCATCGAGCGCGAGCAGGCCAAGCGAGGCAATCTCTGACCTCCGTCGGCATCGTCGAGGTCGGCCCCCGGGACGGTCTCCAGGGTGAGTCGGTTCTACCCGTGGCGGCCCGGGTGGCGCTGATCCGGCGGTTGGAAGGTGCGGGGGCGCGACGCGTCGAGACAGTGTCGTTCGCCAACCCCTCCCTGCTCCCCCAGATGGCGGGCGCCGAGGAGATCTGTGAGGCGCTCGGCGACCGGTCGTTCGCCGCGATCGGCCTGGTCCTCAACGAGCGGGGGATGGAGCGAGCCCTCGCCTGCGACCTCGACGAGATCAACCTCGTCGCCTACGCCTCCGACGGCTACGCCACGAAGAACACCAACGCCACCGCGGCCACCCGCAACGACGAGGTGGCCGACCTGATCGCCGCGTCGCGCGATGCCGGGAGGCCGGCAACCGTCACCATCACCGTCGCCTTCGGGGACCCGGTCGAGGGCCGGGTACCTATGGAGCGGGTGGCCGACATCGCCCAACGCATGGAGGAGGCGGGCGCGGACGAGATCGCCCTCGGTGACACCATCGGCGCCGGCGTGCCGACGACGGTGCGTCAGGTGCTCGATGCGGTGGCGACAGCCGTGGGAGACACGCCACTGCGCTGTCACTTCCACAACACCCGCAACACCGGGTACGCCAATGCGGTGGCCGCCCTCGACCGCGGGGTGGCAACCCTCGACTCGGCGGTGGGCGGATACGGCGGCAGTCCGTTCTCGCCCGGCGCCGGTGGCAACCTGGCCACCGAAGACCTCACCGCCATGCTCACCGAGATGGGCGTCAGCCACGGTGTCGACACCAGCGCGATGACCGAGACCGGGCTCTGGCTGGCTGAGAAACTGGGCCACGACCATCCCCCGGCAATGCTCGGACGTGCGGCCGGGTGGCCGCCCGCAGCTCACAGCTGACAGCCAGGAGAGCTCACAGCTCACAGCTGACAGCTCACAGCCCGAAGAGCATCTTCTGTTGGTAGTTGGCTGTTGGCTGGTAGCTGGTAGCTGGTAGCTGTAGGCAGCGCAGCTGCCTACTGAACCGTCAGCCTGAAGGTTGCTTGTGCTGGTTCGCCGCCTACCTCGACCAGGGCGATCCCATCCCCGGCCGAGAGCTCGCCATTCCCATCGAGGTCCACCCACAGGCGTACCCAGAGCGTCGCCGAGGACGTCTGGTTGGTGGTGAGGTCGATCTCCACGTCCTCGTGCGAGCCCGCATCGAGGAGGTCCGACACGCCGATCCTCGTGTCGGGTTCGCCATCGTCGTCGGTCAGGACCTCGATGAAGCCGGCGTACGGCAGTTCGACCGATGCCACTTCCACGCTCCCACCGTTTCCGGACTGATCGGACACCTCCACCATGGCAGGCACCCGGGCGGGCACGGTGAGCGTCACCGGGACGATCGCCAGCGAACCGTCGTCCCACACGCCAACCTGGTCGGCATCCTCGCCGGGCCCGAACTCGAGGTTGGCGTTGCGATCGATGTAGACGACGACGTGAACGACCCCGGTGAGCGCCAGCGGGGGTTCCAGCGCAACCTCGATGCCGTCGGACCCCCCGGCGGGGATCAGCGTGCTGAATCCGAGCACCGGCCCGAGGGATCCGCCCTCGTCGGCGTGCACCACGACGAACCCCGGAGCGGGCAGCACCACGGCGATGTCCCCCACGAGCGTCCCATCGGTGGCCTGGTCGTCGACGAATATCTCGGTGGGAGTGAGCGGCGGCAGCAGGCTGATCAGGGCACGATCCGAAGCCGGCTCACCGCTGTCACGCACCGCTAGCTCGTCGATGAACGAGTCCGGAGGCTGGTAGGTGAACCTGCCGTCGCGGTCCACGTCGACGTGAACGCTGACATGCACCGGCGTGTCTTCGCTGATCGGGATGAAGAACGGGACCGCCACCCGCTCGATGACGCCGATCGACAGCAGCTCGCTGATCCCGATGACGTCGCCCGGTGCGCCTGCCTCGTCGACCCGCGCCACCACCCATCCGGCAGCAGGCATCGACACCATGTCGACGACGAAGAACGACCCGTCGACGCGCTGATCCGAGATCTCGATGTCGGCCGGACCGAGCGCCGGCGGCACGTCCTCGGGCTCGACGAAGGTGGTCGTGGTGGTACCCGACGACTCGTAGGCGCACGCCGAAGCGGCGAGCGCCAATGCAATGAGGATCAGAGAGGTTCTACGCACGGGACGCAAGGCTAGAGGGGAGTAGCGAGTAGCGAGAGGACGAGAGGACGCTCAACGCTCAACGCTCAACGCTCAACGCAGGATGGTTTGCTCTCTGGCGTTGAGCGTTAAGCGTTATGCGTTGTCCGCCATTAGGCCCTAGGCACTCGCGACGACTCTCCCTACTCTGGCTTTATGGACATACCGACCGAGATCACCTGTGTCGAGTGCGGTGGCACGGCGGGACTCCTCTCGGCTCCGCCCCCGGACGACGTCTTTCACCCCGGGGACGTCGTCGCCTACGTCTGCGCCGACTGCGGACACCGATTCGACATCGTCCTCGACGAGGTGGAACCTCCCGACGAGTTCTGATTCTCGGGAGTAGCATCGGCCCCGACCAGAAGGGGACCCATGACCGTGCGTCGAGCAATCCGCTTCACAACCGCCTGTGCTCTGCTCCTGCTCGTCACTGCCCCGGCCGCCCTGGCCGGCACCGAGGAGCAGATCGACCTGATGGACTTCATCCCGGCTCAGTTCCAGGGTGACTTCGTAGACATCAACGGAGACGGGATCCCCGATCTCGGCCAGCTGCCACCTGATGGAGTCGCCGGCATCTGGGACAACAAGATCGGCGCGATCACCGACGAGGAGTTCCTCGGCGCGGTGTCCGGAGACTTCGACGCGACCGACGACGGTTCCAGCCTGTTCGGCGCCTGCAAGGGCGTCGTCATCTCCTACGACCAGGACGGACTCTCCGTGGACGCCTTCGTGGACGCCGGCGGCGACGCCCCACCGGTAGACATCTTCGGGAATCAGGCGCTCACCCGCTCCAACCCCTTCGAAGTCGACACCCGGGGCGTGCTCGTCTACTTCGGCTCGAGCCAGCCCCAGACCTTCCACTCCCATCGATGGTTCCTGAAGGCCGAAGGCGTGTTCCAGGACGACGGTGGTGACCCCAACGGTCTCGACAAAAACCGCAATGCGGGATCGGTGGACTTCGGCAACCTCCTCCCCTTCCCGTTCACCGCCCTGATCAAGGCCAAGGGTGCCTGGGTGGACAACTGGGGTCCATTGGAGCTCCCCGAGATGGAGAGTTATCCCGAGCCGAATTGCCACGGCGAGGGGTGGGTCAAGTTCGTAGGTCCGAACCCGCTCTTGACCCCGCCCGGGATCCTGGCGTCGCTGCTGGCTGCTGCCGGCTTCTCCGGGGTCCTGTTCAACGCACGTCCGGCCCTGTCGTGGAGGGAGTGATCACATGACGACGCAGACGCTGAAGCGGCACCCGATCAGGGGCTTCATCTGGGGCCTGATCTTCGGCCTGGGGCTCGGTCTGCTCCTGATGGTGCTGAGCATCGTCCCCCTGTCGATCCCGACCCTCGCCATGTACACCGGTGTGACCGCCGTGCTGGGCGTGGTCTGGGGCATGGTCGGCCCGGCCAAGAAGCCCAAGGGCCCGGCACCCGCCAGTACGCCGCTGGCTCCGCCCCCTGCAGAGCCCATGGCCGGCGACTCCGCACCCGAATACGACTGACGCCACACCGCTGAGTCGCCGATCGACCGGGGCGCGGTAGCCTCGCCTCATGGGGTGTTTCGTATCGTGAGGTTCGCCGCTGTCCTGCTCGGAGTCGTCGCCGCGCTCGCCAGCGCCGTCGTGAGCGCGATCACGATCGGGGAGACCGGCGCCATCGTCGTATTCCTCCTCCTCGTCGGGACCGCCGTGCTCGCCGCCGTCGCTGGATCTCGCGTCTTCGTGACCCGCTACGTCGCCACCGCCGGCGTGCTCGTAGTCGGCAGCATCGCCTTCGTCGCCTGGCAGGCTGCGCTCATCATGAGGGCTCTGACCACGACGGAAGGGACCGCGGCTCCGGCCGACCCGACTGCCCTCGCCTCGGCGCAGGTCGCCATCGCGGCGCTCCTCTTCCCCGGGCCCTTCACCCTGACCCTGCAAGACGACGAGATAGAAGCCGTGATCCAGGAGGGACTGAGCGACGACTCCCCGGTGGAGCGCGTGCAGGTCGACTCGATCGCCGGAATCGGAAGAGACCCGGGAACGCTGCGCATGGTCGTCCACTTCAAGAGCGGATCGATGACCGCCTACGTGGTCGCCACGATCGAAGTAGCCGACGGTTCGGCGGAGGTCGTGATCACCCGGATGAGCATGGGCCTGGTGTCGGTCCCGGCGAGTCTCCGCGACGAACTCTCCGAGCCGCTCGACGACCTCAACGAAGTCCTCGGAGGTGACGGGGGGTTCGTCGAGCGGGTGACCGTCGGCAACGGCCGGGTGGTCGTCGAGGGTTATCGGCCCTGAGGGGGTGAGCGAATAGGTCGCTGGCTTCATCAGCTTTCGGCTTGTGGCAAGCCGAAAGCTGATCCCGGGGCGAGCCTATTCGCTCACCCCCTGAGTCAGAGTCCAGCGCGCTCGATCGGCTGCGTCAGGCACCTGCTTCCGCCACGGCCCCTGACGAGCTCCGAGGCATCGAGTTCGAGGACCTCGATGCCCTCGTCGCGTAGCCGCTGGTTGGTTTCGGTGTTGCGGGCGTAGGCGAGAACCACCCCGGGTTCGAGGGCCAGTGTGTTGTTGCCGTCGTTCCACTGTTCGCGCAACTGACCGATGTCGTCACCCCCGGTGGCGATGATGCGCATCTTGCGGTCCAGAGCATCTTCGATCGTCTCGACCAGCCCCGAACGCTCGTCCACAGCCACCCGGTCACCGCCGATCGGCGTCACCACGTAGGTACGCACCGCGTCGATCACCGGCGGGAACAGGTTGAGCGCGTCGTGGTCCACCATGGTGAGCACGGTGTCGAGGTGCATGAACGACCGATCGTGTGGGAACGAGGCAACGATCACCCGATCGACCGCATCGGCGGCGAACAGTCGGCTCGCCAGCAGCTCGATGGCGGCGTGCGACGTCCGCTCGCCGCTCCCCACGAGGACGGTCCGCTCGTCGAGGACGAGCACATCGCCTCCCTCGATGGTCGCCGGGTAGGCGTCGAAGGGTCCGCCCCCGAACCACACCGGGAAGTCGTCGTCACGAAACCGCGGGTGGTGGCTGTAGATGGTGGAGAGGATGAACGGCTCCGGGCGGCGGATCGGGCGGCTCGGCGCGCCCAACACGAGGCCGCGTCCCACCCAGGCGGCGTTGTCTCGAGTGAACATCATGTTGGGCAACGGTCGAATGACGGTGAGCGAGGGGTCGGACCCGACGTCCGAGAAGACGGGATCGATGCCCCAGTCCTGCATCTCAGCGGCGATGATCCCCCCGAAGACGACGTCGAGCGCTCGCTCCATCTCGCACTCATGCAGCGCGGCGCGCAGCTGGTCCGAGATCCAGGCGCCCGCCGTCGCTGGCGTCACGACCTGGTCGACCACCCGGCGACGCACATCCTCGTCGGCGAAGACCTCCTCCAGGAGATCGCGCACGTACAGCACCTCGACCCCGCGGTCCCGCATGAGGCCGGTCATGCGATCGTGCTCCTCCTGGGCGCGCTGCACCCACAGGATGTCGTCGTAGAGGAGCTGCTCCTTGTTCTGCGGGGTCAGCCGGGCGAGTTCGATCCCGGGGCGATGAACCAGGACGGTGCGCAGGGGACCGATTTCGGAGAAGACGGCGGGCATGCCAGGGAGGTTACCGACCGGGCAGGGGGGCGGGAGGTCACTGACCGGGGCCGGGGGGCACGCGGTGAGACCCCGACGCCTCATAGCCCGCGGCGATGGCGATCAGGGTGAGCTCGGCGAACGGCCTGCCCATGAGCTCGAGGCCGATCGGTACACCGGCGGCAGTGCCTGCCGGCACCACGATCGCCGGCATCCCCCCAACCGAGGCAGTGCCACAGTTGGTCCCGCCCTGTGATTGGCCGATCGCTGCCGCCGGCTGGCGGATCGTCGGGTAGGCGAGGGCGTCCAGGTCGTTGGCATCCATGAAAGCAGTGAGCTCGGAGCGCACCACGTCGCGCCTGGCCAGCGCCTGGCGATACTCGGTGGTGTCGAGGGTGGTCACTGCGATGGCCCGCCGTAGTTGCTCGTCGACCGCCGGGTGATGCACGCCGAGCGCCACCAGTTCGGCGAGGGACGACACCGGCGCTTGCTGATACCCGGCGAGGTACTCATCGAAGGCGAAGCGGAACTCCCTCAGGAAAACCGTGGCGGCGTTGCCGCGGAGCGCATCGAAGCCGGGGATGGTGACCGGCACGATGGTGGCACCGGCGGCGGCCATGTCGTCGAGCGCCGCCCGCACTGACGCCGCCACCTCGGGATGCGCACCGGCGAACAGGCCGTCGACCACGCCGATGCGACGCCCGATGAGCCCGTTCGGGTCGACGGCTTCGACGGCCCCCTGGAACGGTGTCGGCGACAGATCGGCGCGATGGTTGATGGCCGCGATGACATCGAGGACGATGGCCAGGTCGATGACCGACCGGGTGAGCGGACCCACCGTGTCCTCGGTGAGGGTGAGCGGGATGACTCCCCGCGACGACGACCACTCCCAGGTGGGGCGCAGCCCGTACAACCCGTTGTAGGCCGAAGGGATCCTGACCGAACCACAGGTGTCGGTACCCAACCCGGCGACGGCGAAGTTCATCGTGACCGCAACCGCGGTGCCACCACTCGACCCACCGGGGTTCCGGGAAGGGTCGTACGGGTTGCGGGTCTGCCCGCCGAGGGACGACACGTTGGTGATGTCGCGTGCCAGCTCGTGCATGTTCGTCTTGGCGAGGATGATCGCCCCGGCCTCGCGCAGCGCCGCCACCTGAGCCGAGTCGTCCCCCGGACGGAAGTCGGCGAGCGCCACCGACCCCGCCGTGGTCGGCATGTCGAAGGTGTTGAGGTTGTCCTTGAGCACCACCGGGATCCCGTGCAGCGGCCCGCGCGCTCCGACGGCGGCGCGCTCGGAATCGAGTGCGGCTGCCTCCTCGCGCGCATTCGGATTGACCGCGAGGATGGCGCCGAGGTCGCCGTCGTGGGCATCGATCCGGTCGAGGTAGTAGTCGACGAGCTCCAGGGCACTCAGCCGCCCTTCGTCCATCGCCGTCTGGAGTTCCGGGATCGTCGCCTCGAACGGATCGAACGGCTCGGGCGGCAGCGTGCTGGTCGTCGTGCTCGTCGTCGTCGTCGACGCCGCCGTGGTCGTGGTGACGACGG
The DNA here is from genome assembly GCA_040902765.1 of Acidimicrobiia bacterium. Lineage (NCBI taxonomy): Bacteria > Bacillati > Actinomycetota > Acidimicrobiia > Acidimicrobiia bacterium. The sequence continues at coordinate 45,844 of JBBDWO010000002.1, forward strand.
TCGTGGAGGGGATCAGCGTCGTGCTGGCGGTCGTCCCCGCGGTCCCCCCAGCGCAAGCGCTGGCCACAAGCGAGATCATGAGGACACGGCCAGCCAGGCGATCCATCCCCACAGCATCGCAGACGGTCGTCCTGCGTTGAGCGTTGAGCGTCGGCGCCGCCTCGCGAAACACTCCTACCCCTCCAGCTTGACCACCGCACGGTCACGGGGCTACAACTCCGTCACCGGCCCTTCCCCGCCGGTGCTTCCCCTGCTTGTCGAGTTCTTTCGCGAACTCCTTGACGGAACCACACGGTTGTAATTACACTCGTGTCCCCTCTACCCGTAGTGGTCGGCGCATCCTCCGCCACTACATGTAGTGGGTGTGGATAAGTCGGGTCCCACCCTCCCCGGGCGGACCCCCGATGCGGAAAGGGAGCATCATGGGCGACGGACTGCGGATCGATCGGTACTTCACTCGTAACGGGGAGGATCCGCTCGAATCCGTCGACTGGGTGCGACGCGACTCGCGCATCACCAACCCGGATGGGTCGGTGGTCTTCGAGATGAAGGATGCCGAGGTTCCCGCCGCCTGGTCGCAGGTCGCCGCCGACATCATGGTGTCGAAGTACTTCCGCAAGGCCGGTGTCCCCCAGCACGGCGAGCACGGCGAGGTGCTCTTCGACGACGACGGGCAGCCCGTCCTCGGCGCCGAGGAGAGCGCCAAGCAGGTCTTCACCCGCCTCGCCGCCACCTGGCGCCTCTGGGGCGAGCGGGGCGGCTACTTCGCCTCGGACGCCGACGCCCACGCGTTCCAGGACGAGCTGGTCTACATGCTCGCCAATCAGATCGCCGCTCCCAACAGCCCGCAGTGGTTCAACACCGGGCTCAATCACATGTACGGACTCACCGGACCGGCACAGGGCTTCTGGTTCATCGACGAAAAGACCGAGCAGCTGACCGAGTCGACCGACTCGTACACCCGCCCCTCCCCCCACGCCTGCTTCATCCAGTCGGTGAGCGACGACCTGGTCGGCGACGGCGGCATCATGGATCTGTGGACCCGCGAGGCGCGCCTGTTCAAGTTCGGTTCCGGCACCGGTACCAACTTCTCGACGCTGCGCGCCGAGAACGAGCCGCTCTCGGGCGGCGGCAAGTCGTCCGGCGTCATGTCGTTCCTCAAGATCGGCGACCGCGCCGCCGGCGCCATCAAGTCGGGTGGCACCACCCGCCGCGCCGCCAAGATGGTGATCCTCGACGTCGACCACCCCGACATCGAGACCTTCGTCGACTGGAAGAAGGTCGAGGAGGACAAGGTCCGCGCCCTCATCGCCGCCGGCTACCCGTCGGACTTCAACGGCGAGGCGTACCAGACGGTGTCCGGCCAGAACTCAAACAACTCGGTGCGGGTGACCGAGGACTTCATCCGGGCCGTCGCCGAGGACGGCGACTGGGAACTGACCGCCCGCACGACGCCCGGTCTGGTCATGAAGACGGTCAAGGCTCGCGACCTGTGGCGGCGGATCGCCGAGGCCGCCTGGGCCTGTGCCGATCCCGGCCTCCAGTTCGACACGACGATCAACCAGTGGCACACCTGCCCGGCCGACGGCCCCATCCGGGGGTCAAATCCTTGTAGCGAATACATGTTCATCGACAACACGGCGTGCAACCTGGCCAGCCTCAACCTGGTGACGTTCTATGACGACGACACCGGCGAGTTCGACCTGGTCGGCTACAAGCACGCCATCCGTCTGTGGACCATGGTGCTGGAGATCTCGGTGCTCATGGCCCACTTCCCGTCGCAGGAGATCGCCCAGGGGTCGTACGACTATCGAACGCTCGGCCTCGGCTACGCCAACCTCGGCTCACTGCTCATGCGCAAGGGCCTCCCCTACGACTCCGATGAGGGGCGGGCGGTCGCCGGAGCGCTGACCGCGGTCCTCACCGGTGACGCCTATGCGGCATCCGCGGAGATGGCGGTGGCGCTCGGGCCGTTCCCGCGCTTCTCGCAGAACCGGGAGTCGATGCTGCGGGTGATGCGCAACCACCGGCTGGCCGCATACAACGCTCCCGCCGGGGAGTACGACGGCATCACCCACTTCGTCATGGGCATCGATCCCGACCTGTGCCCGCCCGACCTGCTGACCGCGGCCCGCGAGTCGTGGGACAACGCGGTCGCCATGGGCGAGGCCCACGGATACCGCAACGCCCAGGCGACGGTGCTGGCGCCGACGGGGACCATCGGCCTGCTCATGGACTGCGACACCACAGGCGTCGAGCCCGACTTCGCCCTGGTCAAGTTCAAGAAGCTCGCCGGCGGCGGTTACTTCAAGATCGCCAACCAGTCGATCGACCCGGCGCTGCGAAACCTCGGCTACGACGATGCCCAGCGGCTCGAGATCGTCCAGCACGTGATCGGAACGATGTCGCTCGACGGCGCTCCGCACGTGAATCGTGAGTCGCTCGCCGACAAGGGATTCGCCGAGGACGAGATCGATGCGATCGAGCGCACGCTGCCCGGCGTGTTCGAGCTGCGCCACGCGTTCAACGTGTTCGTGGTCGGTGAGGAAGCCCTCCAGCGGCTCGGCTTCACCGAGGACCAGTACACCTCGTTCGACTTCGATCTGCTCGGGTCGCTCGGCTTCAGCCGTTCGCAGGTGGAGGAGGCGAACCGAATCATCTGCGGCACGCAGACCATCGAGGGCGTCCCGTACCTGGCCGACGAGCACCTGCCGGTGTTCGACTGCGCCAACCGCAACGGCAAGCTCGGTGTGCGGTTCATTCACCACACCGGTCACATCCGGATGATGGCGGCGGCTCAGCCGTTCATCTCGGGGGCGATCTCGAAGACGATCAACATGCCCAACGAGGTGACCATCGCCGACATCGAGGACTCGTACGCCTTGTCCGCCGAGCTGGGCCTCAAGGCGATGGCCCTTTACCGGGACGGGTCGAAGGCGAGTCAGCCGCTGTCGTCGAGCACCGGTGAGGGCGATACCAACGACGACGAGGATGAGGGGCTCGCCGAGGCCATCGACAGTGTGGCCCGGATGGTGACGGGCGTGTTCGCCCCGGGGGTCAGCCCCTCACAGGCGTACCACGGGGTCAACCGGCCCAGGTTCCTGCTGCCCTCCCGGCGTACCGGCTGGACCCAGGAGGCGAAGGTGGGGGGCCACAAGGTGTTCCTCCGCACCGGCGAGTACGACGACGGCACGCTCGGCGAGCTGTTCATCGACCTGGCCAAGGAGGGAGCCACGCTGCGCGGCATCCTCGGGTGCTTCGCCATCGCCGTCTCCAAGGGCCTCCAGTACGGGGTGCCGCTCGAGGAGTTTGTCGAGTCGTTCACCTTCCAGACGTTCGAGCCCAGGGGCATGGTCGAAGGCCACCCGAACATCAAGATGTCGACGTCGATCATCGACTACGTGTTCCGTTCCCTCGGCCTCGAGTACCTGGGTCGGGCCGATCTGGTCCAGGTGCCGCCGCAGGAAGTCGGCGAGCTGCCGGAGCCGCCGAGCGGTCTCGCCGTCGACGCCGGCGTCCAGTTGGAGCTCGACGAGGACATCACCCGCATGGCGCCGGTGCACCACCCGGCGGTGGCCGACCGGAAGCCGCTTCCCGTCACCGGGAACGGCAAGGGCAACGGCCACAGCAACGGGAACGGTCACGGCAAGAAGGCCACGGTCACGCTGACCGCGAAGCCAGCGACGGCCGCCGCCAGCCAGACGGTGTCCGTGCAGGCGGCCCTGAGCGAGATGATGGGCGACGCCCCGATGTGTGGCGTCTGCGGCCACATCACGATCCGCAGCGGATCGTGCTACAAGTGCCTCAACTGCGGCAACACAACGGGCTGCTCGTAAGCAACAGCCATACCGACCAGGCTTCAGGCCCCAGACCGGGGGCCTGAGGCCGTGGGACCCGATCAGCCCCTCGGCTCAACCACCAGGCAGTGTTCGCCATGTCCCAGATGGTGTTGCCGGACGGGACATACCCGGACCCGGCCGCACCAGAACGGGTTGTGGGTGACCTGGCGGTGGGTCAGCGGTACACCCCTGCCGCGTCGATGAGCATCTACTCGGCGGCACGCATCAGCTCTCAGGAGTCCCTCCAGGTTTCGGTCTATGATCGCGCTCAAGGCAAGTATCGCTGGGGGTCGACCCGCCTTTACTCCACTTTCCTGCGGCTCCGTGCCTCGCGACCGCTCGCTCGGTCGGCTTACTAGGAGGCGGGAATTGTCGAACAGTCGCACGCGAGGACCTGTGGAAAGAAGTCGAGTCAGCCAGATCCTCAGACAAGCGTGGTGGGTTCCGCTCGTAGGAGTTCTGGCAGCCGCGCAACTATGGGTGGCCCTAGCGTTCGTTTATGGAAACGGCACTTCGAACATCCTCGACGCCGAGAGCACAGCCGCGGGTGTCAGCCTCGGTACCGGGGGCGCGGCCGCGCTCGTTGCTGGGCTCTGGATCCGCCCCCAACGTCGATCGATGGGGGATGTGCTCATCACGGTTGGTGCCTTGCTCGGCGGCATATGGTTCTGGACCGTGGTCATGACGCCCATCGCGATCGTGGTGATCATCGGCGTCGCGATCAGTTACCTGCGCTCGCCGGTCCCAGCCGCCGATACCCCGTGAACTGGGCACTCGACTAACGAAGCTCGCCAGAATGCGGTCTCCATGGACCGCCTCGGCACGATCACTAGCGACGTTCGCTACCTGGCGCGACAGGACCCCCGGCTGGCGAGTCCGGTCGGTGTTCCACCGATCGAGTTGCACGAGCCGGGCTTCCACCGCCTAGTCCACTTGATCCTCGGTCAGCAGGTGTCGATCGAGTCGGCAGGTGCCATGTACGCCAATCTGGTCACCACCCTTGGCGCGGTCACCCCGGAAGCGCTGCTCCGACTCGACGACGACATGATGCGGCGGTGCGGCTTCACCCGGATGAAAGCCGGGTACGCGCGGGGCATCGCCGAGGCGATCCTCGACGGGTTCGACCTCTCCGCCCTAGACGCCATGGGACCCGACGCTGCAGTGGCCACCCTCACCACACTGCGCGGTGTGGGTGTGTGGACCGCCGAGTGCTACCTCCTGTTCGCCGTCGGCCACCGCGACATCTTCCCTGCCGGCGACCTGGCGCTGAGAGTGGGATGGCAGGAGATTGCCGCGCTGGAGGCGCCGCCGAGCGAACAGGCGCTGAGAGCGATAGCGGAGCAGTGGGCACCGCGGCGCACAGCGGCGGCACACCTGGTCTGGGACGCGTACCTGAGGCGGAGGGGAAGGCGATGAGCCAGGCGCCAGGCACCGGGCTCCAGACAGACCGCGCTGAGAGGTATACGTAGCGTTCGCCCTCCCCCCTCCCCGCCTTCGGCGGTACTCCCCCCCTTCGGGGGGAGAGAGAAGACGTTCTGGCGAATAGCGAATCGCGAATTGCTAATCGCGCCCTCTCTCCCACACCTTCCACTCCCAGACCGCGGTGCGGCCCGAGTCGACCTCGGTGAAACCGGCGCCCTCGATCCGTTGTGCCATCTCCCCCGGGTCGTGGGCAAAGACGCGGAAGGTGGTCCGGCGGAGCCAGAGGAAGGCGTTCACCCCGCGGAGGCCGATGCGGACCAGCCAGCGGCGACGGGGATATGACATTGCCAGCAGACGACCGGAGCGCTGCGTTGCCCGATCGACCATCGCAGGCATGTTGGGGAAACAGCACACCACCCGGTTGAGGAAGACGATGTCGGCTGGTGCTCCAGCGTGGGTCACGAAGTCGGCGGTATGCCACTCCACACGGCCGGTCATCCGGTGCTCCTCGAGCAGTTCAGCGGCAACCGACTCGTACCCCGGCGACAACTCGTAGGCGATACCTCTCTCGGCGCCGGAGCCGAGCAGGGCCACCTGGGCGGAGCCGATGCCGGCGCCTGCCTCGATCACCGTCGCCCCCTCCAGGCGGCGACGAGCCAGGGCGCCGATCATCGGACCGGCGGTGGAGTCGAGGCCGCGCTTGCGGAACCCTCGCAGTGAGTGACGCGCCATTCGCTCGTCGAAGACGCCGCCGTAGTCCTTCGGATCACAGCACACGGGCATGAGGCAACGGTATACCGCTCGGGATCAGCCGGTGCCGTGGATTCGGCTACGGCCGCTGCAACGCCGGAGCGGTCCGCGGTGTTATCAGGCACGATGGTGACGATGACCGACCTCGACGACCTGGCCGTGCGGCTATCAAAGGATCTCGACGCCGTGTTTCCCGAGGTCGTGCAGGCGCTGAGCCCCGGTCTCTACTCCGGGGCGCTTCGCATGCTGGGACACCGCCAGGACGCCGAGGACGTCACCCAGGACGCGCTGATCAGGGCCTACCGGGCGCTCGACGAGTACCCGGCGGAGCGGATCGCCACCCTCCGGCTGTCCGGATGGCTGTGGACCATCGCAGCCAACCTGTGCCGCAACCGGCTGCGCCAGCGATCCCGCAAACCAACGCTGCCACTCGACGGACCGGAACCGACCGACGGCGGTGCCGGGCCAGACGAGAGGGCCGAGCAGGCCGATCTGGGCGACCGACTCACCGGCCACCTGCTCACCCTGTCGTGGCCGATGCGAAGCGCCGTCGTCCTGCGTCACGTCGTCGGCCTCACCACCGACGAAATCGCAACCGCCCTGGACCGCCCAACGGCGACCGTCAGATCCGACATCCACCGGGGCCTGGAACGGCTCCGCCACCTGCTCGATGAGGAGACGCCATGACCATCGAAGACCGACTGCAGCAGCTCACCGCCACCCCTCCCGATGATGTCGGCAACCGGGTCCTCGTCGGTGTCGGGCTCGCCGACGAGTTCGTCGAGTGGCCCAGCATCGTCGGGCGCCTGTTCATCGCCTTCAACGGTCGTGGCGTGTCCACCGTGTCGGCCGACGCCGACGCCGGGCGATTCGAGGCGTACTTCCAGCGGCGCCACCGCCGCCCGCTGCGGCCGGCCACGGCCGTGCCCGAGGCCATTGAGCGGCACCTCGCCGAAGCCCTCGATCGTGGTCGGCCGGGGAGGCTGCCCGTGGACCTTCGCGGGGTCACGCCCTTCCAGCGCGACGTCCTGTTGACGGCGGCGACGATCCCCCGCGGTGAGGTCCGCCCGTATGGCTGGATCGCCAAGGAGCTGGGCAACCCCGGGGCGGTGCGGGCGGTGGGATCGGCTCTGGCCACCAACCCGATCCCCCTGATCCTCCCCTGTCACCGGGTGGTCCGATCCGACGGGTCACTTGGCCGCTACTCACTCGGCTCCGACGACAACAAGCCGCGGCTCCTCGCCGCCGAGGGCCTCGACGTGGCCGAATACCAGCGGATGGCTCGGACCGGCACACGGTTCGTCGGAAGCGAGACGACCCGGATCTACTGCCATCCGACCTGTCGAGCGGCGCGCACGATCGCCGGCTCCCACCGCGTCGAACTCCACAGCACGAGTGAGGCTGCGGACCGTGGGTTTCGGGCCTGCAAACTGTGCCGGCCCGCGGCCTGACCGGTCTTGTTGTCGGCGGCGACGACAGAAACGGTATGCATTCGCCGTCCGGGGTCGACACGACTCCGTCGGCGCCGATGCCTCCGGCACGAGCATCGAGGCCGACCTTCGCGAAATGAATGGGCACGCGCTGCGCGCGGTAAACCGGGCGACGGCCCGGGTCTGAATCACTCCTCGGGGGTGTCGTCCGAGTCGTATGGAGCATCCGAGGTCAGGTTGTCGTAGACCACCTCGTGGCGCTCCATGAAGGTCCCAACGAACGCCTGCACCGTCGCCGCAAACGGCAACGCCATCAGGGCACCGGGGACACCCATCAGCGTGCCGCCGGCAATGGCGGCGCCGAAAGCCACCGCAGGGTGGAGTGCCATGGTGCGGGCGGTGATTCGTGGCGTCAGCAGATAGTTCTCGAACTGCTGATACACCACGACGAATACCACGACGACGATCGCCTTCGCCGGGCTCTCGAGGAGGGCGATGACCAGCGGCAACGCGCCCCCCAGGTACGTCCCGACCACGGGAACGAACTGGGAGAGCACCCCCATCCAGAGGGCGAGGGCGATCGCAAATGGGATGCCGGTGATGGCGAACACAGCCCAGGCCACCAGCGCCCCTATACCGGCGAGGAGTGCCCGCGAGTAGAAGTAGCCGCCCGTCTTGTCGATGGCGATCTCCCATGCCCGGAGCACCTTCACCTGGCGCTCCGGCCGCATGATCGAACACACCGCCCGCCGCATCTTCGGACCTTCGGCCGCCATGTAGAAGGTGAACAGCCCGATGGTGAGCAACTGAAGCAGGGTGTTGAGTAGCCGCTGTCCGACGCCGAAGACGGTCCCGGCGAGATCGTCGGCCAGGCCGCCGAGATCCGGGTCGAGTCCTGACACCGCGTCGCTGAGCCGCTTCCCGGACACGTCGACACCGAGTCGGTCCAGGAAGCCGTAGAACTGGTCCACGTACCCGGGAAGCCGCTCGACGAGGCGGGACACCTGGTCGACGACCAGCGGCACCATCATCCCGATGAACAGGCCGAGCGACAGGATCACCGACAAGAACATCGCCCAGGTGGCCGGACCGCGCCGCCATCCCCTGCGGGCCAGGAAGTTGACCCCGGGTTCGATGGCGATCGACAGGAACAGGCTGATCAGCAGGATGACGATCAGCCCGCGCAACCTCCCCAGAACGTGATAGGCGGTGAAGACCCCGACCATGATGGCGACGATCATGCCGAGAAGCCGGGGCACCCAGGGAGGCATCCCGTTTCGATCCTTGACGGGGGCGTCCTTGGTGGTCACGCGGCGCAGGCTACCAATCCGACGGGTGGTTCACCCGGGATGGCGAGCCAGATCGTCGACGATCGCCACACCGTCCATCCGTCCGAACACCTCCGGGTCGAGGTGGATCTTGATCGACCGGCTTCCACCCCCCACGATGCACCGGCCGGCACCCATCACCGCGGCGTCGACCAGTACCGGCACCCCATCGGGAAGGCCAAACGGGGTCACCCCGCCGATCTCCATGTCCGTGAGTAGTCGCGTGGTGCCCGCATCGGCGAACGACACCTTCTGCACGCCCAGCAGTGTGCGCACCCGGCGATTGACGTCGAGGCGCATCGTGGCGAGCACCACGCACACCGCGTGATGGCCCTCGGGTCGCCGGGAGGCGACCAGGATCGCATTTGCCGACTCGGCGAGGGTGTAGCCGTATGCGGCGCAGAAGGCGGCCGTGTCGGCGAGGTCGGGATCGATGTCGATGACCTCGTAATCGGCACCGAGGGCATTGAGATGGGCGAGAACGCGAGAGGCGATGGTCATGGGGAAGAGGCTAGGAGACGCTCAACGCTCAACGCTCAACGCCCGATGCCTTCAGCGGCTGAGGTTCGGTGTGGCTCACTAGCCTTCGCTTCATGACCGACTATCGCCCGCCCGTCACCGACATCCGATGGGTGCTGGAGAACGTCGCCGGTCTCGGCGAGATCTCGACGATCGAACGATTCGCCCACGCGGACTCCGATGCGACCGCCGGCATCCTCGACGAGGCGGGACGCTTCATGGCCGAGGTGATCGCGCCGCTCGCTCGGACCGGTGACACCGTCGGGAGTCGCCGCAACGACGATGGGACCGTCACCACTCCCCCTGGTTACCGCGAGGCATATCGACGCTTCGTCGACGCCGGCTGGCCGGCGGCGGCGTTCCCCGAGGAGTGGGGCGGAGGCGGCCTTCCCACCGTGGTCGGGATCGCCCTCCAGGAGCTGCTCACCACCGCAGACGTGGCGTTCTCACTCTGCCCGATGCTGACCTGTTCGGCCAACGAACTGCTGCTGGCCCACGGCAGCGAGGAGCAGCAGGGCCTCTACCTGGAGAAGCTGATAAGCGGCGAGTGGACCGGGACCATGGCGCTCACCGAGCCCCACGCCGGATCCGACGTCGGGGCCCTCTCCACCCGCGCCGTTCCCGCCGACGACGGGACCTGGCGCATCACCGGGACGAAGATCTTCATCACCTGGGGCGAGCACGACATGACCGACAACACCATCCACATGGTCCTGGCCCGAACGCCGGATGCTCCACCCGGGACCGCTGGCGTGTCCTGCTTCATCGTCCCCAAGGTGCTCGTGCAGCCCGACGGCACGCTCGGGGAGCGCAACGACGTCTCCTGCGTCTCGATCGAGCACAAGCTCGGCATCCATGCCAGCCCCACTTGTGTCCTCTCCTTCGGGGACCGGGGAAACGGTGCCATCGGCTATCTGGTCGGCGAGGCGAATTCGGGCATGCGCTACATGTTCACCATGATGAACCTGGCCCGACTCATGGTCGGCGTCGAGGGTCTCGCCGTCGCCGAGCGGGCATATCAGCAGGCGGCGGCTTACGCCCTCGAGCGTCGACAGGGACGAGCGGTAGGCGACGAGGGCGGACCGTCGCCGATCGTCCGGCATCCCGACGTACGCCGCATGCTGATGCTCATGCGCTCCGGCACCGAGGCGATGCGGTGCCTCATGTACCGCAACGCGGCGGCCATCGACCTGGGCGAGCACCATCCGGATCCAGACGTCCGTGAACGCGAGACCGCCCTCGCCGGTCTGTTGACTCCTCTGTCCAAGGCATGGGGGACGGACCTGGGCACGGAACTCGCCTCGCTGGGCATCCAGGTGCATGGCGGTGCCGGGTTCATCGAGGAGACCGGCGCCGCCCAGTGGTGGCGCGACTCCCGGATCGCCCCCATCTACGAGGGCACCAACGGGATCCAGGCGATCGATCTGGTGAGTCGCAAGGTGGCCGGCGACGGCGGCGCAGCGGTTCGGTGGCTCCTCGACCACCTCGACGAGGGCACGGACGCCGCCGAGGAGCCCGTTCGCACTCCCCTGTCCGAGGCCATCGAAGCATGTCGACGCGCCACCGACTGGCTGCTCAGCGCCGATCGCCCGGACGCGCTGGCGGCCGCCACCGGGTACTGCCGGATGCTGGCGACGACGGTCGCCGGCGGGCTGCTGGCCTCGGCGACCCGGGGAACCGGCTTTTCCGACGAGTTCCTGTCAGACAAGGCCGCCACGACCGCCTTCTTCGCCGAACAGGTGGTGAGCGGCGTCCCGGGCATGCTCCCGAGCGTGCTCGCCGGGGCCAAATCGCTCTTCGGAGTCCCCGAAGAGCGTCTCGTCTGACAGGATCCAGGAGTTCTTACGCGCGCCAGCGCGCGTAAGACGATTATGTCATTCGCGACCGCGTCGAACGCGGGCGCAATTCGCAATTCGCAAGACGGGGTCGGCCCCTTCTGACTCTCCTCCCCCGACGGGGGAGGTGGCAGCGGCCGAAGGCCGATGACGGAGGGGGAGGCCAGACGCGTCGCGAGGCCCACGTAGCGTTCGCCCTCCCCCCTCCCCTCCGGTCGCTGCGCTCCCTGCGGGACTCCCCCCTTCGGGGGGAGAGAGCCTTGAGGGTCGGCCCCTATCCGCAAGTCCGGGTGACGGATGACGGGCCGGTTAGCCTCCCCCATTCCCGACGAACGGAGCGTCTCCCGCATGGCCCGCTACTCATCCCCGCCGGATCTCGAAATCGAGCTCGACGGCACCTACACCGCCACCCTGCACACCTCGTTGGGAGACATCACGATCGAGTTCCTCGCCGACGAGGCACTGGTGACGGTCAACAACTTCCTCTTCCTCGCTCGTGACGGCTTCTACGACGGGGTGATCTTCCATCGCATCGTCCCCGGCTTCGTGATCCAGGGCGGCGACCCGACCGGCACGGGCAGCGGCGGCCCCGGTTACCAGTTCCGCGACGAGCTGGACGGGTCGGGACGCTACGCCCGTGGGACGGTGGCCATGGCCAACGCCGGCCCAAGCACCAACGGATCACAGTTTTTCGTGTGCCTCGGCGACCTCGGACTGCCCCACCAGTACTCGATCTTCGGGCGGGTCACCGACGGCATGGACGTCGTCGACGCCATCGCCGCTCTCCGCACCGGGGCCCAGGACCGGCCGGACGATCCCCCGACGATCGACTCGGTCACCGTCACCGGCTTCTGAGCGCAGCCTCGTAGGTGCTCACCGGTCGAGCCACCGGTCGACCTCCTCCCAGCGGTCGTAGAGCCAGGAGAGCTGGGCCCGCCTATCGACCGGCACGGTTGCGGCGTCATGCCTCCATGCCCTCACCCGGAGCTTCGAACCGATGATCCGGCCCGACCAGGTGTCGGGGATGGATGCCAGCGGCTCGAGGCCGGTGTGGGCGACGATCACGATGTCGTAACCCGACCGCAGCAGGGCGAGAGTCCCCCCGGGCCGCGGCGGCAGCACCCGTTTGAGTCCCTTCATGCGGGCGAGGAGCGGATCGGCGTCGTCGGTGGCGCGCTCCAGGATCTGACGCCGCTTAGCCTCGGAGAATCGGGTCCCCTCCGGGTAGATCAGCACGCCCTCCGTCGCCGTGAGTCCGTCGGCCAGCCTGGCCACTGCGGTCACCTCGGCCCGCGAGTCGCCGCTGCGATCAACGAAGTGATTGATCAGCCTGTTGCCGCCGATGTCGAGAGCGGGGTCGGCGAGCAGCTCGCGCTTGAGGACGTACCGAAGCCGAAGACCGGCACCGGTCGTGAGGAGAACGTTGGGGAGCAGGGTGTCGATGATGCTGGCGTGCCGCATCATCACGATCACCGGCCCTGGCGCTACGGCGTCGAGCCCCTCCACCTCCAGGTCGAGGCGGAACAGGCGACGCACGGCGCCGAACAGCCAGCGCGCCCACCACTCCTGCACCCGAGCCGCGCCCTCCAGCAGCCGCTGACGAAACCGGCCGAACCCCGCCCCGATCCACTGGCCGAACAGCACGACGAGCGCCAGCGTGCCGGTGGCTACGTACACCCAGCCGAAGAGCACGATGCGGACTCCGACGAGAGGAACACCACGGGCGATCCGTCGAATGAAATCGGCCACCAGGGCAAGGATCACCAGGAGGGGAAGGAGGGCCGTCGCCACCAGGAACAGGACGAGGTAGCTGGGGACCGTGCGGAGCCGGCGGAGCGTTCGACGCCGCCTCGTCTCCACCTAGAGGTACTGCCCCGGGGCCTCGCCGCCACGGGTTCCCGCTTCGATCGCCCGCATCCGCACCTGCTGCAGCTGGTCGGCCGCGGCGGCATGCTGGCTCCACACCGATGCCTGAATCCCGGCAAAGAGGCCCTCGAGCCATCCGACCAGCTGAGCCTGGGCCACCCGCAACTCCGGCTCGGTCACCGACCCCTCCTGAAGGGGGAGAAACAGCTCGTTGAACTCGTCGCGGAGGGCCTCAGGGAGCATCTCGTCGAGCTCGGCGAGCGACTGGCGGTGGATCTCCACGAGCCGACGGCGTCCGCCCTCGTCCAACGGCGCCTGTCGGATCTCATCCAGCATGGCTCGCGTCATCGAGGCGATGCGGATGAGTTTCGGGGTCTGCTCCATCGTGATCCGATCGGCATCGGCGCGAGGCACGATCGCCGTCTTGTCGGTGGCTGCGTCTTTCGATTCCGGGCTCATGAGCAACTCAGGATAGGAGCGGAGGGGAGGCCGTCCACTTCCGCAGCCGAATCGACAGGCAAGTGAGACCGCCGTCGGCACGGGCGATCTCGGACACGTCGACCGTGGACACCCGGTGACCCAGTGACTCCAACCGGTCGGCGGTCCCGGGAAAGGCCGAGGAGGCGAGCAGGGTGCCGTCGGGAAGGCGAACCACGTTGGCCGCCTCCGGATCGTCGTCGACGACCGGCACCGTTCGGATGCCAGAGAACGCATCGGTCTCGACGGAGGCTGGATGTACGAGCACGGTCTCGTCGTCGAGCGCGGTCGCCGCCGACTTGAGATGCAGCACCCCGGAGGTGTGCACCGGTACGACGCGCCGGCCGCGAACTACGGCGAACCGCGCGAGCGCGGCGATGCCGTCGGCGTTGGTTCGACTCCCGACGCCAACGAACACCGTGGAGCCCACCTGAAGGACGTCGCCACCGTCGAGGGTCGCCGGCGCCGCCATCCGCTCGACGGCGACGAATCGCTCCAGGGCACCCCCCACGGAGGCCGTCTCCCGACGCCGGTTCGGGTGACCCGGCACGGTGAGGAGCGCGGCATCGTCGATCACGACCGCCGTGTCCTCGACGAAGCAGCCGTCGGGGAGGTCCGGAGCCGGTGTCACCCACTCCACGGTGAAGCCATGGTCGGCGAGAGCCGCGGTGTAGGCGGCATGCTGGCGCCGGGCCACACCGGCGTCGAGCGGTGGCGAGGGTGGGTTCGCGGTGACGCAGTCGACGAATGCCGCCGACACCTCACGGACCAGAGCAATCGGCCCCATCGGTCAGCCCGGTAGACCGACCAGGTAGTCCTCGGCCTCGTCGGACCACTCCAACTCGACGAAGCCCTTGGCCGAGGCCGCCCGAGCGAACTGGAGGAACCCGCCGTAGCCATAGGACCGCTCGTTGAACTCGGCGTCGGCCTTGCGCATGCCGTCCTTGAGCCCCGACAAAGGCCGCTGCTTACCGCGAGCGTTTCCGACGACCGTGGCGAGGAGACGAAACGCTTCCTCCTCCTGGCCACCCTTCTGGCTGAAGGTCACCTCGGGGTCGCCGCGTGCCGGCCCCTCGGACAGCTCGATCACTCCACGATCCGCCAGGCTTCTCAAGAGCTCTCGGAAACCCCTGAACCCGTATTCGGGCTCACTGAAGGTCGGGTCCTTGCGCAGGATCGCTCGCTTGAGGCCCGAGGCGAGCACCACCCCGTCGCTCGACCGCTGGAGACCGGAGAGCGTCTGGGTTACCAGCTCGTCGATGCTCGACGGCGGCTCAGGACTCGCTGCCCGCGTCCGCGAAGTGATTCGGCGATCACGCTTGGGAGCCTCTACGCCCTCGAGAGACTCGTAGAACAGGAACTCGTCGCACGCCGGAGGAAGCAGCGCCGATGTGGAGGCCCGCACCCCGATGCCCACGACCCGCCGGTTGAGCTCGCGCAGCTTGTGGACGAGTGGAGTGAAGTCGCTGTCGCCCGTGGCGAGGACGAAGGTGGTGATGTAGTCGCGCTCGAAGCTGAGTTCGATGGCGTCGACGGCCATCTTGATGTCGGCGGCGTTCTTGCGGGTGGCACCGATCCTCTGCGGTATCTCGATCATCTCCACGTGGTTTTCGGTGAGCGTCCGCCGAAACTCCTCGAAGAGGTTCCAGTCGGCGTAGGCCCGGCGCACCACGACCCGACCGCGTGACGCCAGGGCATCCGCAATCGGTTTGAAATCCAGGGCGCCCCCGAGCGCCTCGCGGGCGCCGATCGCCAGGTTCTCGAAGTCCATGAACAGTGCGATCCGCTCTTCACTGCGATCCATGCCGCGAGGGTACAGGTGCCCGGGCGGTGGTGTGGGATAGCCCCGACCGGCGTTTACGCTCGGCTCGACCTCAGGAGTGCCCGATGCCCCGGCGGCGCGAATACGTGAGCTTCTTCAGGGACGTCCGTGGTGGGCGGCGTCGGGAGTTCTCCGCGTTCGAGGGGCGGCGTGGCATCGCCGCGTTCCTGCTGCCCCTGCTCGTCCTCACCGTCCTCGGTGTCTCAATCTGGTGGTACGCCGTCCGCGACGACGGCGGCGGTGCCAGCGACGACATCACGCTCGAGGATGTCAACGTGCCCAACGTGCTTTTCCCTCTCGAGGATGCGGAACTTCCGATCACGGCCGGCGGCGAGGTGCGCTGCACGGTCGAGAGCACCGAATGGTCCACGTTCCAGGGCAACCGCCAGCGGACCGGATGCACCACGGTGCGCGCCATCGCCAGTCCGATCATCCTGTGGGAGGAGGAGGTCGGCGTCCAGGGGTGGCTGAACAGCCCGATCGTCGTCGAGGTCACCGAGAACAACCAGCCCGTGCGGCGCGTCATCGTGGGCAGTGCGGGCACCGGCCAGGGGTCGCGGGACAACAGCGACGGCGTCTACGCCCTCGACCTGGCAACCGGGCAGCGGAAGTGGTTCTTCGGAGCCGAGCTCGACGTCAACGGTGTCGGGTACGCGGATGGGACGGTCGTCGCCACCGGTGACGAGGGACGGGTATGGGCACTGAGCGCCAACGACGGCCGGGTGGTGTGGAGCGCCGACCTCGAGGCGGCCACGTTCGGCAACCCGCTCACCATCGGCGGTCTGGCGGTGATCGGAGACGCCGATGGCAGGGTCACCGCCTTCGACATTCGCACCGGAGCCGAGCGCTGGCAGGTGCTCCTCGATGGACCGGTGCGGGCGGGTCCTTCGTCCGATGGCGAGGTGATCCTCGTCCACAGCGAGCTGCGGGACGTGATGGCGCTCTCGCTGGACGGATCGGAGCTGTGGCGAACCCGGATCAGGGGCAGCGAGCCTCGAGCGGAGAACTCCCGACTGTGGGCGGCGTCGACGATCATCGGCAACCTGGCCGTGTTCGGGATCCTGCGCGACGACGTGTACGTCGAGCCGGCCGTGATCGCCCTCGACATCACCGACGGATCCGTCGTATGGGAAGCGAGCGACGCTGCCGGCCTGTCCACCCAGTGGGGGAATGTACGAGCGTCGGTCGCCGCCGTGGAAGGCCTGCTGCTCTTCGCGCCGGCGTACAGCGATCAGCTCTTCGCCCTCGACACCGCCACCGGCGAAACCCTGTGGTCGGTCACGGCTGGCCTCTACTGCTTCAACCACTGGCCGTCGCCCGCCGTCGTGGGGGACCTGGCGATCGTCCCGCGGCAGGATGGTGGGCTCTACGCGATCTCGATCGTGAACCAGGTGGTCCAATGGAAGATCTACCTGGGCAACCGCGATACGGGCGGACGGTTCCCCGAGGACTTCGAGGGGGACTACTGCAACTCGCTACCCGAGGACGCCTCGGCCATCCAGGCCTCCCCGGCCGTCGCTTCCGATGGCACCATCATCGTCGGCACCCTCGACGGCCGCCTGATCGCCATCACCGACAGGGATTGGTGAGGCAGGCGCGATTCGCAATTCGCAATTCGCAAGTCAAGAGAAGAGTCTTGGCTCTTGAAGGCAACTGGCAACCGGCGACCGGCCCCCTAGTCTCCGCTGGTGGCCTCTTGGACCGAGCACGCTGAGGGAGTGTTCTCGAAGCGGTACGCATCTCTCGACCTGAACATCGGACTCGTCGTGTGTCCCGACGGGCTGCTGCTCGTCGACACCAGGGCGACCCGTGTCCAAGCGAGACAGCTGAAGGAGGACATCCGGGAGGTGTCCCGCCTTCCCATTCGCTGGGTGGTCAACACCCACCACCACTGGGACCACACCTTCGGCAACGGCGAGTTCCCCGACACCGCCATCTGGGGGCATGCCCGGTGCGGCCCGACGCTCACCGAGAACGCCGAGCGGATGCGCGTGGAGGTGAAGCGGATGGCCCCCGACCATGCCGCCGACCTGGACGAGGTCACGATCGTGCCCCCTCACCACACCTTCACCGATGAGATCACCATCGCTTTCGGCGGACGAACAGTGCAGCTGCGCCACTTCGGGCCGGCGCATACCGACAACGACACGGTGGTGATCGTGCCCGATGCCGACGTGGTGTTCGCTGGCGACCTCGTCGAGGAGAGCGCGCCTCCCGGCTTCGGGGATTCCTACCCGTTCCAGTGGCCGACCGTCGATCGGATGCTCGCGTCGAGCGCCGGCGGGGTCGTGGTCCCGGGCCATGGCGCTCCGGTCGATGCCGCCTTCGTGCTCGCCCAGGCCGGGGAGCTCGCCGAGGTGGCGCAGATCGCCAGCGACCGCCACGCAGTCGGCATGACGCCCGAAGAGGCGGCTGCGGCAGGTGGGCCCTATCCGGAACGGACCTTGATCGATGCCTTCACCCGCGCCTGGGAGCAGGTCCCGTGACGGACACGGCGGCCGGGGCGCCGCGGTGGTTCCGGGATGCACTCGCCGGCGAGGCACCGGGGCGTCGCGTCACCGTCGACGGCGCCGAAGTGCACTTCCTCGAGTGGGGCGACCAGGGTGATCCCGGCCTGGTGTTGGTCCACGGCGGCGCCGCCCACGCCCGCTGGTGGTCGCACCTCGCTCCCCTGTTCACCCATCACTATCACGTCGCCGCGCTGGACCTCACCGGCCACGGTGACAGCGACCGCCGGGAGCGTTACTCCCACGACCTGTGGGCCGCCGAGATCATGGCGGTCGCTGCCGAAGCGGGCTTCCCCGGGCCGCCGGTGGTCGTGGGCCATTCCCTTGGCGGGCTGGTCACGATTCAAACGGCGGCGACCTACGGGGACGCGCTCGCCGGGGCGGTGATCGTCGATTCCCCGGTGCGGCGCCCCGACCCCGAGACGGAGGAGGGTCGCGGAGGGCGCGCCTTTCGCTCCCCGGGCGTGTATCCCGACCTCGAGACCGCCCTCGACCACTTCCATCTCATCCCGCCGCAACCCGATCCCGAGCCGTGGATCCTCGACCACGTCGCCCGCCACTCGCTTCGCGAGACGCCGGACGGATGGACGTGGAAGTTCGACACCAACCTGTTCACCCACACGATGGTGCCGATGAACGCCCAACTCGCATCGGTCGAGTGTCGGGTCGCGGTGCTCCGCGGCGAGCACAGCGTGGTGGTCCCCGAGGACACGGCCAGGTACATGTACGAGCTGATGGGGAGGGTTTCTCCCGTCGTGACCATCCCCGAGGCACACCACCACCTCATCCTCGACCAGCCGTTGTCGTTCGTCTCGGCGCTGCGCACCCTCCTCGCCGACTGGGAGCACTCCGTTCCGTACCAACGGGACTGAGGCTTGGGGCTCGGCGATGCCCAGCCCCAGTACCAGGTACCAAGTACCGCAGCGGAACGTCAACCGTCCGCGTGCCATCATCCGCTGCATGTGTGGTCGGTTCGTTCAGGCTCACTCGGCCGAGGAGTATGCCCTCCACTTCGGTGCTGCCGAGGTCCTCGCCGATCCGCAGGCGCCGTCGTGGAACGTGGCACCGACGGATCGCGTGTACGCGGTGGCCTCTCACGATGGGCGGAGATCGCTGGGTAGCTACCGGTGGGGTCTGGTCCCGTGGTTTGCCGACAGCCCCAAGGTGGCTTCACGACACATCAACGCCCGTGCCGAGACGGCTGCGACGAGTCCGGTGTTCAAGGACTCGTTCCAGCGGAAGCGGTGCCTGATCCCGGCCGATGGCTTCTACGAGTGGAAACGCATGGACCAGGGCGGAAAGTTGGCGCACTTCGTGCACGCCACCGACGGATCCCCGCTCGCCCTCGCCGGCCTGTGGGCGTCTTGGAAGGACCCTGAAGGAGAGCGCTTGACCACCTGCACCATCATCACGACCACGCCGAACGAGGTCGTCGCACCGATCCACGATCGGATGCCCGCCGTGCTCTCGGCCGATGCCTGGGACCGGTGGCTCGACCCGGACAACGCCGACACGGAGGGGTTGCGAGCCCTGTTGGGGCCAGCACCCGACGGCATCCTGACCCACCATCCCGTCTCCAGCCTGGTCAACAGCGTCAAGAACAACCTGCCGGAGTTGATCGAACCGCTGAGATAGGCGGGCTTGGACTCTCTCCCCCCGTAGGGGGGAGTACCGCCGAAGGCGGGGAGGGGGGAGGGCGATCACTGCGGAGGCCTCGCGACGCGTCTGGCCTCCCCCTCCGTCATCGGCCTACGGCCGATGGCACCTCCCCCTTCGGGGGAGGAGAGTCGGGGAGTCGGCCGCCGACCCGACCCGGTACCCTCCCTCCCCATGTCCTCCCCTGCCCAACTGCGTCTCGGCACGCCCGCCGCTCGATGGGTGCTGGTCGTCACCATCCTCGCCAGCGGGATCGCCTTCCTCGACGGCTTCGTGGTCAACGTGTCGCTGGAGGCGATCCGCGACGACTTCGGAGCGTCGTTCTCGTGGCAACAGTGGGTCGTCGCCTCCTACGCGCTGACCCTCGGGGCCTTTCTGCTGCTGGGAGGCTCCCTCGGTGATCACCTAGGGCGGAGGACCGTGTTCCTCGCCGGGCTGGTCGTCTTCGGCGTGGCCTCGCTCGCCTGTGGCGCCGCCCCATCGTTGCAGCTGCTGGTCGTCTTCCGTGCGATCCAGGGCATCGGGGCAGCCCTCCTGGTCCCATCCAGCCTCGCCATCATCCAGAGCACCTTCGTCAAGGAGGACCGCGGCCAGGCCATCGGGATCTGGTCGGGCGTCTCCGGCCTGGCGATCATCATCGGCCCATTCCTGGGTGGCCTCCTCACCGACCTCTTCTCCTGGCGACTGGTGTTCTTGATCAACCCTCCGATCATCGCGTTCACCGTGTGGGCGACACGACGCCATGTGCCCGAACCGAGGGTCGAGAGGAGGGGCCGCCTCGACATCGCCGGCGCCGTACTCATCGCCGTGGCACTCGCTGGCATCGTCTACGTCCTCATAGAGGGCAGCCGCATCGGGTGGTCTTCGCCGCTTGCGGTCGGGAGTCTCACGGTCGGGCTCGTCGCCCTCGTCGCCTTCTTCGTGGTGGAAGCCAGGACCAGCCATCCGATGCTGCCCCTCGACCTGTTCCGCATACGACAGTTCAGCGGAGCCAACCTCGCCACCCTGCTGATCTACTTCGCCCTCAGCGGCGTGTCGTTCTTCACCGTGCTCCAGTTCCTCGGCGCCCACGGGTACTCGTCACTCCAAGCCGGTGCGGCGCTGGCGCCAATCACGGTGCTGCTCTTCCTCATGTCACCGCAGATGGGGAAGCTGGCGTCGGCCATCGGGCCGAGAATCCCGATGACCGTGGGACCGATCGTGGCCGGTGTCGGTACCTTCATGCTCACCTGGATCACCGAGCCGGGGCCCTACCTGACATCCGCTCTCCCGGGTCTGGTCGTCTTCGGGATAGGCCTGGGTATCACGGTGGCCCCGCTCACCGCAGCCGCCCTCTCCGCCCTCGACGAAGACCGGGCCGGAACCGCGTCAGGTGTCAACAACGCGGTGGCACGCATCGCCGGCCTGCTGGCGCCCGTGCTGCTCCCCTTCGCGGCCGGGATCGCCGGGATCGACGCCCCGACTGACCCCGCGTTCGCCGTCGGATTCGAAAAGGCCATGTGGATCGGCGGTGCCCTGCTGATCGCCGGCGGCCTCGTGTCGTGGGCGATGATCCGAAGGGACGAGGAGCGAGGGGCGAGGGGCGAGTAGCGAGTAGCGAGATCGCACCGAGCTGCTCCTCGCGTCTGGTCGCGTCTAGCCAATAGCCGATAGCCAATAGCCAGGCGAACTACTCGGCGCCAATCTCCGAGGACCGGCCCCGGCGGCCCTTCGCGCCTTCCCGGCCCTCCTTGGGATCCCAGCTGAAGAACTTCAGCGCGAGCGCCGCTCCGACCACGCCCCAGGCGAGCAGGATGCCCCACCGTCCCCAGCTGAACGCCGAGCCCGACACCGCCGGATTGAAGGCGTCCTGGAAAGCTCGGGCAAAGTGCTTGAGCGGCAGCACGTCGCCGACCCTCTGTAGCCACGCAGGGGCGTCGGCCGTGACGATGAAGACCTCAGAGACGAACGCCATCGGCAGGATCGTCGCGTTGGTGATCGCAGGAGCGCTGTCGCCCGACGGGGCGAGCGCGGCGACCAGCAGGCCCAGCGCCGAGAAGGCAAGGGTGCCGATGATGAAGGTGATCAAGGCGGCGGGCAGCCTCGCCGCATAAACGGGCACGCCGAACACGAAGTGCCCGACCGCCATCATCAGCGTGATGGCGATGGCGGCGATCCAGATGGCCGACCCGACCTTGCCGACGATGTAGAGCGAACG
Source organism: Acidimicrobiia bacterium (assembly GCA_040902765.1). Classification (NCBI taxonomy): domain Bacteria; kingdom Bacillati; phylum Actinomycetota; class Acidimicrobiia; species Acidimicrobiia bacterium. The sequence goes on from JBBDWO010000002.1 coordinate 67,492, forward strand.
CGGCAGGGGCGTCCCGAGGAACCGCTTGAGGATGCCCTCGTCGCGGGCGATCGCACCGGCGATACCGAGGTTCGTGTAGGTGGCCGACGCCGCGGCGAAGGCTCCGAGCGTCGGTGCGAAGAACTGGGCCACCGTGAACGAACCCCTTGGTCCCAGGTCGATGTCCTCTCCCCCGAAGATGAGGGAGAAAAGGAAGAGGAACATGAGCGGGAAGAGGATCGTGAAGAAGGCGGCGACGGGGGACCGCCAGAACAGGCGGTTCTCGTAGCGGATCTGCGACCAGATGAGCGCCGGGGTGCTGGCGCGGGAATCAGCCATCGCCGTCGCCGGTGAGAGACAGGTACACGTCCTCCAGTGATGACCGGGTGACGGCGAGCCCGTGCAGTGGAGTGCCCGAGGCGAGCGCCCATCCGGTGAGTTCGTTGAGCAGAGCCACCGGATCGGCGGCCTCGACCCGCACCCGTCCGTCGGGACCCGGCTGGAAGGCGACAGGCAGGCCGGTCGTCCCCGGAGGGACGGAGAACTCGATGATGGTGGCGGCGTCGGCGCGCCCGCCGAGGGTCTCGGGAGTGCCCTCGGCGACGATCCGTCCGGCGGCGATCACGGCCACCCGGTCGGCGAGGTACTGCGCCTCGTCCATGTAGTGGGTGGTGAGCAGGATCGTCTTGCCCAGGGCCTTGAGGTCATCGACCAGCGACCAGGAGCGGCGGCGGGCCGATGGATCGAAACCCGTGGTGGGTTCGTCCAGGAAGATCAGATCGGGATCGCCGATGATCCCCAGGGCCAGGTCGAGCCTCCGCTGCTGACCGCCCGACAGCGTCTTCACCCTGGCGTCGGCCTTCTCGCCCAATCCGACGAGGTCGATCACGTCGTCAACCGGGAGCGACCTGGTGTACATCGGGGCGAAAAACCGCAGGGTCTCGCGCACCGTGAGCTCCTTGTTGACACCGGACGACTGGAGGACGATGCCGATGCGGTCGCGGAATTCGCGCCCGCCCGACCCGGGATCGACACCGAGGACACGAACCTGGCCGTCGGTCGGAGTGAGGAATCCCTCGAGCACCTCGACCGTGGTGGTCTTGCCGGCCCCGTTGGGACCGAGGAGAGCGAACACCTCGCCGATTTCGACGGTGAGATCGATGCCGCGAACCGCCTCGACAGTGCCGTAGTGCTTGACCAGACCTCGGATCTCGATGGCGGGCATCGGCGGGAGCCTACCGATACCCTGTCGGATCCGAATCAGCGCAGGTGCGGCACTACCTCCTCGGCGAAGACCTCCAAGCCGTCTCCCCAGAGGGTGTCGGGCAGATAGGCAATCACGTACACACAGCCCTCCTCCTGGAACTCGGCGAGGCGCTCGGTCACCTGCGCCGCCGTCCCCGCCAACACGATGGGGCTCCTCAGGTAGGCGTCCACGGGACGACCGCCCTGGGCGGCAGCCCGCTCGAGCTTGGCTTGCAACGACGCCTCGTCGCTGGCCACGACCAGGATCGTGTGCATCGTGCGACCGATCTCCGCCGGATCACGGCCGATCTCGGCGCAGTGACGGTCGAGGATCTCGCCCTTCCTGCGGAAGGTTTCCAGGTTCCCGGCGTAGTTGGAGAAGTCGGCGTGCTCGGCCACGACGCGCAGCGTCATCTCCTCGCCGCCGCCGGCGATCCAGATCGGAGGGTGCGGCTGCTGGATGGGTCGGGGGTGGTTGATGGCCCCGTCGATGCGATAGTGCTTGCCCTGGAAGGTCGCCTCGTCCTGCGACCACATGGCCTTGACGATCCGCACCGCCTCGTCGAGCTGGCGGATGCGAGTGGAACCCTTGGGGAAGGGATACCCGTACGCCAGGTACTCCTCCTCGTACCAGCCGGCCCCGATGGCGAACTCGAGCCGACCACCAGAAATGACATCGATGGTGCTGGCCACCTTGGCGAGGTACGACGGCGGGCGGTAGGAGTTGCAGGTACACATCTGTCCGAGCCGGACCCGTTCGGTGGCCACGGCGAGAGATGCCATGAGAGTCCAGGCCTCGAAGGTCGATTCCTGGGTCGGTTCGGGGACCGTGTGGAAGTGGTCGTACACCCACAGGGAGTCGTAGCCGAGTGCTTCCGTTCGAGACGCCACGTCGAGGATCGCCGGCCACTGTTCGTCGACCGGAACCCCGACGAGATCCATCCTCCAACCCTGCGGTACGAAGACGCCGAACTGCATACCGAGACCCTAGTGAGGCTAGCCAGACCCCCGAGGGGCGGCTCACCTCACTCCGTCGGGATAGCGACGGGAACGGGCGACAATCGGCTCATGGCGAGCACCGACGATCAGGGCGTCGACCGCGGGTTCTTCGGACCCGACAGCATGACCTGGCGCATCAATCAGGAGCTCACGGTGCTGTTCGGTGGGGTCCGGGCGCTGCTCATGCATGCCGCCCACCCGCTGGTGGCCGCCGGCGCCCGCCAGACCGCCACCTACCGGCGCGATCCCTGGGCGCGTCTCCTACGCACCCTGAGCCTCCAACTGCTGCTCCCGTTCGGCACCCGGGTCGAAGCGACCGAGGCGGCCGGTCGGCTCAACCGCCTCCACAAAGTCATCAACGGCACCGATGAGGTCACCGGGGAGTACTACGACGCCCTCGACCCGGACCTGCTCCTGTGGGTCCATGCGTGCCTGGAGCAGAGCAGCGTCCTGCTCTACGAGCTCACCGTGGGTCCCCTCACCGATGCCGAGAAGGGGCGCTTCCACCAGGAGAATCTGAAGGCAGCCGAGCTGGTCCTGCTTGACCGTGACCGGGTGCCCGCCACCTACACCGACCTCGAGGCATACATCGACGGGGTGGTCGCCTCCGACCGCCTCCTCCTCACCGACGTGGCGACCGAACTCGCCGACCTGGTACGCGGCGGTCCGGTGCCCCTGCACCTCAAGCCGATCTGGCGTTTCATCGCCTTCGCCGCCGTCGGCACGCTGCCGCCCCGAGTGCGTGATTTGTACGGCTACCGATGGGGCCGGGTACGCGGGGTGCTGCTCTGGGCAAGCCTGGGGTTCCTCAGACTCGTGCGGCCGATCCTCCCGGCTCGGATCCGCCTCGTCCTCCCGGCCCGGGTGGCCCTGAAACGGCTCAACGGTGAGGACGTCCCGATGCCGAGGCCGACGACGCGGTAGCCCGGGCACCTCTCACCCCAGACCGCTACCGACAGTCGGCTCGTCAGCGGTCTCACGCCCAGCTCTTCGGGCGGCCCTTTAGCGTCTCGAAGCCAAACCGGTCCATCACCTCGATGAACCGATCCCGGGGCACACCCTTCCACCGAAGGTCCTCTACATCCTCCGTCAACGGAACATCCCGGCGAAGCCTGGCGAGGAAGCGAAACAGCAGTGCGTCGCTCATCGACGTTCTGAGCGACTCGACCAGCCGGGCAGCACCCCGGACTTCAGGCTTCCACAGGTGCGCCTCCAGTGGGATGCCTTCGATGTGCCGGTACTCGGCGAGCACCGTGGACGCCGACTTGGCTCCCCACCCCCTGACACCGGGGAAGCCGTCGGCATTGTCACCGACGAGGCCGAGATAGTCCGGGATCGAGTCCGGCGACACGCCGAACTTGGCGACCACGCCTGCCTCGTCGACAAAGGCCCTCTGCCGTCGGTCAAAGGTGACCACCCGGTCCCCCTGAACGCACTGGGCGAGATCCTTGTCCGGGGACATGATCACCACCTGCTCGAAGGCGGAGGCATACCGCTCGACCGCCGAGGCGATGGCGTCGTCCGCCTCGTACTCGCGCATCCCCCAGACGGTCACGCCGAGCGAGGCCACGGCGTCCTCGGCCCAGGGGAACTGGGCGAGCAGCTCCTCGGGCACGCCTTCTCCGGTCTTGTATCCGGGGTACAGGTCGTTTCGGAACGAGGAGATGACCGTGTCGAACGCCACACCCACGTGGGTGGCCCCGTCCTCGAGGAGCGCCAGCGTCGAGGCGACGATGCCGTGCACCGCCGAGACCGCCGCGCCAGACGGATCGCGGCGCGGCGGGGCACCGAAGAACGACCGGAACAGCTCGAAGGTGCCGTCTATGAGGTGCAGCCGCATGACCTGAGAGTACGCGGCCCTATCCGAGTGCGTGTCGGCAACCCCGGTCGGTACCGTCAACCGCCATGAGCGAAGTGGGGTCCGGACGGACGCGACCCTGGCTGCGACCCGTGTATGCGGTCGCCGGCATCCTGTGTACGGGGGTCGGAATCGTCGGCATGTTCCTTCCCCTCATACCGACAACACGGCCGCTGCTTCTCGCCACCTTCTTCTTCGCCCGCTCATCCCCACGCCTCCACACCTGGTTGGTGACCCACAAGCGGTTCGGGCGATTCATCTCCGACTTCCACGAGGGCCGTGGCATCCCGCTGCGAGGCAAGATCGTCGCCACCATCGCCATGACCGTGGCCTTCTCGTACACGATCTACTTCAGGCTGCCGAGCCGCTGGCTCCAGGTGGTCGCCGCCGCGATTGGGGGTTGGGCGCTCTGGTTCGTCCACAAGTACCCGACGGCGCCGCGCGAACGGGTCTGACACTCCGGTACGCTCGCCACGATGACTCAAACGGTTCGGCCCGAACTCGTCGGGCCGCATGCGTTCCGAAGCGGCCTGTTCTCGAACGACTGGATGCTCTTCGACCGTGACGGCAAGGAAGTGGCCCGCGCCCGGCGCATCCCGAGCCGGCACACCTCGCATGTCACGTTTCCCGACGGCGGCACTCTGGAGCTCCGACCCGAGGGATGGGGGACGGTCGTGGCGGTGGGCGACCAGGAGGGAGCCCGGATCGACCGCGAGTCGTGGTGGGGCGGCCGCTGGCGGGTGAGCGGCAAGGGCTTCGAGTACGAGCTGACCAGCGACCACCTGCCGCGCCGATGGACCCTCCGGGTCGGCGGACACCCGGTGGCGCGCTTCGCCGGCACCCTGTGGTCGTACAACCGGGTGGCGGTCGAGCCCGACTTCGCTCTGCCGGTGCACGCCGTTCTCCTCTGCTGGCACGTGCTGGCGAGACCCTGGGAGGCGACGGCCGCGCCGAGGGTCCTCGTCCCGCGGCGCGACGACGATGCCGACGACTGAGCCGCTGACCACGGTCGGGGCGCTCTCCGACCGACTCGACGATCCACTGCTGCGCATCGCCGACGTCCGCTGGTACCTGAACGAACCCGATCGGGGGCGGGAGGAGTTCGACGCCGGCCACATCCCCGGGGCGGTGTTCGTCGACCTGGACTCGCACCTCAGTGCTCGGTCGGGTCCGGGTCGTCATCCCCTACCCGACCGCGCCACCTTCGCCGCCACCCTCGGGGCGCTCGGCTTCGGAGACGACCATCACATCGTCGCCTACGACGACTCGGGCGGCGCCGTGGCCGCGCGTCTGTGGTGGATGCTGCGCTGGATCGGGCACGAGGCATGCAGCGTCCTTGACGGGGGATTGGCGGCGTGGAAGTGGGCGGGCCTCGACCTGGAGATGGGCACCAGCGCATGCCCACCGGCGACACTCAGCGTCGGCGAATCCCTCACCCGCACCATCGACCGCGACAGGCTGGCCGGCGCACTCGACGACTTCACGATCATCGACGCCCGGGCTCGGGAGCGCTTCCGGGGCGACACGGAGCCGGTCGACGCCAAGGCGGGTCACATTCCCTCAGCGCGCAACATCCCCTACGCCGAGAACCTGGCCGCCGACGGGCGCTTCCTCCCGCCGACCCTGTTGTCTGCTCGCTACCGGGCCGAAGCGGCTGGCCGAGACACCGTGGTCTACTGCGGCAGCGGGGTCAACGCCTGCCACGCCGCTCTGACGATGACCGTGGCAGGCCTCGACGAGCCGACCCTCTACCCGGGCTCGTGGAGCGACTGGAGCAGCACCGACCTGCCGATCGCGACCGGCGACGCTGAACCGAGGCCCTAGAGCCCCAGAACCGCCTCGGCAGCGTCGAGGGTCTGACCGCCCGTCAGCACCGGAGCGAACAAGTCGCCGTGTCGGGCGAGCCGATCCCATACGGTGCCGATCGTGAACGCCGACGGATCCACCGAGTCGAGCTCATCCCACAGGATCGGCGTAGACACCGGTGCCCCCGCTCGCGGGCGGACCGAGTAGACCGAGGCGATCGTCTTGCCACCGACGTTTTGATTGACGTCGACGAACACCTTCCCGTGACGCTTCGGGATGTCGCGCTCCAGCGTGACCAGCGAGGGGTCGGTGCTCACCAGCAGCCTTGCCACCGCATCGATGAAGCGCCGCGCCCGGGCATACTCGTGCACCGGATCGAGTGGCACGTAGATGTGGATCCCCGTCGAACCCGATGTCTTCGGGTAACCCACCAGGCCGAGCCGATCCAAAGCGACCCGGATCATCTCGGCGACGGCGACCACCTGATCCCAGGTCGACCCGTCGGCCGGATCGAGGTCGAAGACGGCGAAGTCCGGCCGGTCGAAGGTGTTCACCCGGCTCAACCATGGATGGATCTCGATCGCCCCCAGGTTGGTGATCCACATCAGACTCTCGGCGTCACCGGCGGTGACGAAGTCGATGTCGTCACCGCGATGCTCCGACCACAGCGACACGGTCGGCAACCACTCCGGCTTGTGCGACGGAGCCTGCTTCTCGTAGAACCAGTCGCCGTCGGCACCGTCGGGGAATCGGGCGAGCACGATGGCACGGTCCTTCAGGTGCGGCACCAGCACCGGCGCGACCGCCGCGTAGTACCCGATGAGGTCGCCCTTGGTGTAGCCGTCGGAGAAGAACGGCTTGTCGATGTTGGTGAGCCGCAGGGGCGGAGCCGCCGTCGTCGGGACCCACCCGTCCCCATCGGCCCGGACCCGCACTGTGGGCGGCAGGGTCACCAGACCCGACTCGACGATACGGGCATCGTCGTCGACCGGCACACCGGCTTGATCCGAGGCCGCTTCGAGCGCCTCCGCCTGGATGGCGTCGTGACTGGCATCGTCGTGCGCCTCTGAGATGAGAGTGAGTGACATGCCAGCCGCCCGCGCCGCCTCCACCATCGGACCCACCCGAAGGGTCCCGGCGCCGTACGGAACATGTCGGATCTCCCCCGCGGAGCCGAATTCGTTGTCGGTGAACTGGGAGTGCAAGGGGTCGACAGTCCACGACGGGAAGTTGGCGCGGAGGAAGTCGAACACGCCGGCGAAGGCGCTCACGCTGACCAGCGCGCCCTTCGACATGGCGTGAAGGTGCGCCCAGTCGACGACCGGATGGACGAACGAGTACTCCCCGGCGATCAGCGCGATGTCGCCCAGCGTCCCGAAAGCACGGCTCGAGCCGCCGACCTCCAACCCGAGGGCAACGCCGAGATCGCGAACCTTCGGGGCGATCACCGCCAGGCTCTCGGCGACCAACTCGTGGAGCGCCTCAGGGGTCCGCCCGCGGGTGTAGCCGGTGTGCGCCACGATCACCCGCGCCCCGAGAGCGGCCCCGATCTTCATCGAGTGCTCGACGGCGCTGCGGGTCAGCTTCGCCTTGTCCGGATCGTCAGACGTGAGCACCGCGAAGTAGGGGGCGTGGATGGATAGCGAGATGCCGCGCTCGGCGGCGGCGGCCCCAAACGCACGACACCGCTTCTCCTTCCACGGAAACCCCTGAGTGAAAGACAGCTCGTGCGCCGTGTGCCCCCGTGCGACCAGAGCATCGAGGTACGCCCCGTCGTCAGCGCTCTCCGGAGGCGGAGCGGAAATACCGAAGGAGATCGTGGTCACGGCTGAGTGAGGTGTTCGAGGAGAGGCACGCGACCCGGCTGCCGGCTGCCAGCTGCCAGCTGCCAGCAGGGTTGAGGCTCGAGGCTCCGGGCTCCAGACAGGCGGGGCCCGACGCGTGGCGAGGCCCCCTTAGGGTTCGCCCTCCCCCCTCCCCTGACGGCTTCGCCGTCAGGTACTCCCCCCTTCAGGGGGAGGAACCGAGAAACGGAGGCGGACAAAGCAAACCGGGACCGTCCCGCGGTTCCCTCCCGCGAAGGGGGAGGTGGCAGCGACCGCAAGGTCGCTGACGGAGGGGGAGGCCAGACGCGTCGCGAGGCCCACGTAGCGTTTGCCCTCCCCCCTCCCCGCCTTCGGCGGTACTCCCCCCTTCGGGGGGAGAGAGTGCCTGTCAGTTGGGAACAGGCAACTGGTAACCGGAAACGGGCAACGGCCACGTGGGCCGGGTGGGGATCGAACCCACAACCTTCGGGTTAAAAGCCCGCTGCTCTGCCAGTTGAGCTACCGGCCCGACGCAAAGGTAGCGGGCGTCGGAGATCAGCTCACGCGGCCCGTAGTCGGCCGATATCATTGGACTGCCTACTACGTGGGGAGGACTACAGGGCATGGACAGTAAGAATTCGTCGATGATGCTGATGGTCGGAGGAGCGCTGCTCGCCATCGGGTCATTCATGGCCTGGGCGACCGCCTTCGGCATCTCCGTAAGCGGGATGGACGGCGGCGATGGATGGTTCACGCTGCTCGCCGGTGTTGCACTGCTCGCCCTCGGCTTCATGTCGTACAGCGGCAAGGCCTACCCGTCGTGGCTGGCGTGGGTGGCCCTCGCCGTCGGCGCGGCAGTCGCGCTGATCAACTTCTTCGACATCATGGGCACCGAGCTCATCGAGGTGGGCATCGGCATGTGGCTGATGGTCGCCGGTGTCGTGGTGGCCGTGCTCGGACTCGTCATGGGACGCAAGTCGGCCTGAACGATTCGACGGGACACAACTGCCGAGAGGGGTGGGCTTCGGTCCGCCCCTCTTTGCGTACCGTCGCCGTCCCCTATACTCGCGCCGCCCTCTGGGCCGGTGGGGGAGAGGTCGGGTGTATGCTCGCCCGGCATCCAGCCCCCATCGTCTAGCGGCCTAGGACGCTGGCCTTTCAAGCCGGTAGCACGGGTTCGAATCCCGTTGGGGGCACCTTGGGGGCGTGGTGAAGCCTGGAGTTCACGCCGGCCTGTCAAGCCGGAGATCGCGGGTTCAAATCCCGTCGTCCCCGCCAACGATCCGCGCCAGGGTCAGGTAGCTCAGTTGGGAGAGCGCCGGTCTGAAAAACCGGAGGTCGCCAGTTCGATCCTGGCCCTGACCACTTCAAAAGCTCATGGCTCATAGCTCACAGCCAGAGCCGACTAGAGGTCGACGGAGGGGATCTGCTCCCCTGGCGAAAGACCCTGGTTGACCTCGTCGACGAGGCGGTTCAGGGTGTCAACGCGGCTCCTGGCCGCGGTCCGATCACGCATCGTCCGCAGCCGGGGTACCTCGTCGCGAATCACCCGTCGCAGCTCGTCGGCGTCGATGGACTTCCGCTGTCGTTCGACCCATCGCTGCGCCCACCAGCCAGGGTGATATTCACGATCGATGTCGGGGAGCGGTCTGCCCATCCCGGGCAGGTCATCCCATGATCCGTCGGCCATCGCCTCCATGATCTTCTGCTCGACAGGATCGCTAAGGACCGGCGGCGCCACCTCGTCGAGAGGGTCAGTTGGCATAGGCAAGGGCGTGGGCATGCGCCCAGCGGCCGGCAGCGGTGGCGTACAGCTCGCCGGCCGCCTCGAAATCGCCCCGTTCGAGGGCGTCGATGCTGGCGACCACGTCGGCGGCGGACTCGTCGAGGACGAGTTCCGCGTCCGAGAACAGCGAGGCCACGCCGGCGTAGTCCAACTCGAGGATCCCCTCACTCGGGAAGGGCCGCATCCAGTCGAGGACATCGGCCACCTGCTCCACAATCACCTCGTCGAATCCCGCCTCCTCGAGCACTGCGACGGTGTGCCGCAGCCGGACCGTCGCCCGGCTCACGCGGGTTCGATATCTGATGGACGTCGAACCCTCGAAATCGAACAGTTCTCGCTCCGACGATTCAAAGGCGGCGAACCAACGCAACGGCACATAGAACGGTGAGGTGAGGATGTGGCTTCGAGCGTCCGGGTGGCGCTGATAGATCCTGTCCAGCTCGGCGGCGGCGCGCTCGGCGATCGCCTCCGGCACCAGCGTGGAGGCAGTGGACGGGTCGTAGGCGTTGCGGAAGGCGAGCAACCCCTCGAGCATCCTCAGCCTGGGATGGCGTGGACAGACGAAGCGGCGTCCGTCGACGTCCATGACGAAGGCGTCATCCCGGGACGACTCGGACGAGAGGCCGAACTCTCCCCGGGTCAACACCGGTGCCGCCGTCGGTCCCGAGACGTGCTCGAGGGCGGCTCGGCCTCGACGCTCCGGCAAGTAGATGCGCAGATAGGCAGCCTGAGGCATTGGCCACCATCCTACCGACCACCGGTGACTGGACCCCCCGGGACCGGTGCGGGCGGGTAGGGCTACACTCTCGCGCCTACCGAGTCACCCGAGAGGAGCAGCAACCGTGGGCGTATTCGAGGTACTCGGAGACCGGGGTCACGAGGAAGTCGTATACGGCTCCGACACCTCCTCCGGCCTCAAGTCCATCATCGCCATCCATTCGACGGCACTCGGTCCCGCTCTCGGCGGGACCCGTTTTTATCCCTATGAGTCGGAGCAGCAGGCCCTCATCGACGTGCTGCGACTCGCGGAAGCGATGTCCCTCAAGGCGGCCGCGGCGGGACTCGACCTCGGAGGCGGCAAGGCGGTCATCATCGGCGACCCCCAGAAACTGCGCTCGGAGCGTCTGTGGCGTGCCTACGGCCGGGTCATCGACTCGCTCCGGGGTCGCTACATCACCGCCGAGGACGTCGGGACATCGGCCCTCGACATGGACGTCATCCGCCGCGAGACTCGTTGGGTGTGTGGGACGCCCGTCGAGGAAGGCGGGTCGGGTGATCCGTCGCCTGCAACCGCACGCGGTCTCATCGCCGCCATGCGGGCGTCACTCCAGTTCGTCCACGGGGACCAATCGTTCTCCGGCCGCAAAGTGGCCGTGCTCGGGGTCGGCAAGGTGGGCTCGGATCTGGTACGGCGCCTCGACGAGCTCGGCGCTTCGGTCGTCGTCGCCGACGTCTACCCACCGGCCATCGACATCGTGCTACAGCGCCACGCCGGGGTAGAGGTCGTCGACTGCGACGACCTCTACGAAGTGGAGTGCGACATCTTCGCCCCATGCTCCCTCGGAGGCGTTCTCGACGAGCACACCATCCCCCGGCTCCGTAGCGACATGGTGGTCGGCTCGGCCAACAACCAACTGGCGACGCCGGAGGACGCCGACCGGCTCGCCGCACGCGACATCCTGTTCGCCCCCGATTTCGTCGTGAACGCCGGCGGGCTCATCAACGTGAGCGAGGAGCTGCGGGGCTACAGCCTGGACCGCGCCGCCGCCCGAGTGGACAAGATCTTCGACAGCACGCTGCGGGTGCTGGAGGCGTCGCGGGAACGAGGAGTGACTCCTAACGTCGCCGCGGTAACGGTTGCCAGGGAGCGCATCCACGAGATCGGCAACCTGCGCCTGTTCCGCCGCAGCGGCGACGACCACAACTGAGAAACCGATGACGATCGACACCCGTACCGCACACCAGCACCGCGACCTCGGCCTGAGCGACGAGGCGGTACTTCACATGTATCGCTTGATGGTGCTCGCCCGGCGGGTGGACGATCGGATGTGGGCGCTCAACCGCCAGGGCCGCGCCCCGTTCGTGGTTTCGTCGTCGGGCCATGAGGCAGCCCAGGTGGGCACGGCCCTCGCTCTCGACCAGGACCGGGACTGGGCACTCCCCTACTACCGCGACGTGGCGGCAGCGCTCGCCATCGGCATGACCGCAGAAGAGCTCTTCCTCGGGGTGTTCTCCAAGGCCGCCGACCCGAACAGCGGCGGACGCCAGATGCCCAACCACTGGTCCCATCGGGAGCTGCGGATGTTCAGTCACTCCTCGGTGATCGCCACCCAGTACCCCCACGCCGCCGGCATCGCCTACGAGCTCCAGCGACGCGGCGAACCCGCCGTGTGCATGGTCTGGGGCGGCGAGGGCTCCACCTCCGAAGGCGACTTCCACGAGGCGCTCAACTTTGCGGTGATTCGGCGCCTCCCGGTGGTATTCGTCATCGAGAACAACCAGTACGCCATCTCGGTCCCCGTCGCCGAGGAGGTTGCAGGAAGCCTGGCGGACCGGGCAGGGGCCTACGGGATGCCGGCGGAGAGCATCGACGGCAACGACGTCTTCGAGGTGTACCGGAGCGCTTCGTCGGCTGTCGAGCGGGCGCGCACCGGAGGGGGCCCGTCGTTCATCGAGGCCAGCACCTACCGCCACTATGCCCACACGTCCGACGACGACGACAAGCTGTACCGATCCGCCGAGGAAGTGGAGCACTGGAGGCGACGCGACCCGATCGGCATCCTCAAGCAGTACCTGATCGAGCAGCGACTCCTCGATCAGGAGACCGAGGAGCGCCTCGAAGGCGAGGTCACCGCCGAGGTGTCCAAGGCCGTAGAGGTCGCCGAGGCCGCCGACGACCCGACCGACCCGTTCTCCTGGGTGTATGCCAACCCGATCGAGAACGATTCGCCCGCCGAGTCCGTCGAGGCGGCACCATCGGGCGACGAGGTGAACATGATCACCGCAGTCAATCAGACCCTCCACGAGATCATGAAGGCGCACCCGAACGCCACCGTGTTCGGCGAGGACGTGGCCGATCCGAAGGGCGGCGTGTTCAAGGCCACCGTGGGACTATCGGAGGCGTTCGGAGCCGACCGATCCTTCAACATGCCGCTCGCCGAGTCGCTCATCATCGGTACCGCCATCGGGATAGCCGCAGCAGGTGGCCACCCCCTCCCGGAGATCCAGTTCGCCGACTTCATCCATCCAGCGTGGGACCAGATCGTGTCCGAGGCGGCACGGCTCCACTATCGGACCGCCGGGGACTGGAACTGCCCGATCACCATCCGCGTCCCGTACGGCGGCGGCATCCATGGCGCCCTCTATCACAGTCAGTCGATCGAGGCGTTCTACGGACATGTGCCCGGCCTCAAGGTGGTCATCCCGTCCACCCCGGCCGACCTCAAGGGCCTGCTGTGGTCGGCGTTCGAGGATCCCGACCCGGTCATGTTCCTCGAGCCCAAGAAGCTCTATCGACTGGCCCGCGGACCCATGCCGTCGGGGAACCACAGAGTGCCGATCGGCAAAGCGGCGCTGCGACGCATGGGCCGCGACCTGACGATCATCGCCTACGGCACCATGTCCCACTTCGCCGTCGAGGCCGCCGAGATGCTCGCCGCCGAGGGCGTGGACGCCGAGGTGCTCGATCTGCGGACGATCCGTCCCCTCGACTGGGTGTCGATCGAGGCGGCCGTCAAGCGGACCTCGAAAGTACTCATAGTTCACGAGGACAACGAGTTCCTCGGAATGGGTGCCGAGGTGTCGGCCCAGATCACCGAGAAGGCGTTCGAGTGGCTCGATGCCCCGGTCATGCGCTACGCCTCACCCGAGATCCCGGCGTTCCCGTTCGCTGGCGGCCTGGAGGCCCAGGTGATGCCGTCGGTCGACGGCATCGTGGAGCGCGCCACCCGCCTCGCGGAGTATTGAAAGACGCTTAACGCTTAACGCGGAACGCAAGAACCGTCCTGCGTTGAGCGTCGAGCGTTGAGCGTCTCCCTACCCTTTGACTCGTGGACCCTGTGATCCGAGAGGCCCAGCAGTCGGATATCCCCGGAATCGCTTCGTGGACGTCGGACACGTTCCAGTGGGGCGACTACGTAGCCGACGCGCTCCCGAAGTGGATCGCCGATCCGACCGGGACGGTGCTGGTGGCCGAGGTGGACGATGCTGTGGCGGCCATGGCACGGGTGTCCATGGTCTCGTCATCGGAGGCATGGGCGCAAGGCGCCCGGGTGCACCCCGATCATCGGCGCACCGGCCTGGGAAGCGCCCTCACCGACCGGATCGCCGCATGGGCCCGAGAGCGCGGGGCGCTCGTCCTGCGCCTCGCCGTCGAGCACGACAACGAGACGGCCCAGCGTCACGTCGAGAGCCTCGGATTCAGGCCCGTGTCCGACTGGTGGCACGCGTCGCGGCTACTCGGTGAAGGCTCACCGGTTCCCGAGGGCAACGGAGGACGCAGGGTGCAGGCGGCCGAGCGCCTCCAGGAGGCCCACTCGGCGGAAGCCGAACCCGCCTTCCTCTCCTGGTCGGCGGGCGAGTTGGCCATCGCCGCTCGCGGGCTGTTCCCGATCAACTGGATCTGGCGGAAGCTCACCCTCGACCACCTCGACTTCGCCGCCCGCAACCACGCCTTGTGGGAGGGCAGGCCCGGCTGGGCGATGCTCCACATCGACCACGACGGCGACCTCGCTGTGTACTGGCTCGAAACCGCCGAGGCAGACGCACGAGCCATGGTGCGAGCGCTCATCGACTGCGGCGTCGGGCGGCGTGCGCGCCAGATGGACATGCTGGTACCGGACGTCGGGTGGCTGCGCGAGGCCCTCGTGGCGAGCGCCTTCGACCTCCGAGGCTCACGGGTCTACGCGCTGCCGCTCTGAGGCGGAGACAGTGGTTGCCGTGTAAGGACGACGACACCGATCACGATCAGCATGCCGCCGGCGAGCGTGGACCACCGCAGCACCTCCCCGAGGACGGCGACGCCGAGCATCGCCGCGGTGAGAGGCTCCGCAAGTGACAGGGTGGCGGCGCTGGCCACCGGGATCCTGGCGAGGGCCGAGGCGAACAGCGTGTGTGCCAGTCCAGTCCCGACGAGGGCGAGCCAGAGGGAGACCGCCAGCCCCCGGGGTGTCGTCATCCAGGTCAGGTCGGAGGTGAGGAACCACGGCGCCAACAGCACGCTGGCTCCGGTGAAGACGACACCGGACACGAACACCGCCGGGTGTCGCTCGAACAGTCCCTTCGCCGCCACCAAGTAGGTCGCCCACGCGACTCCCGAGCCGAGTGCGAACAACAGCCCGGTCGGGTCGACACCGGCGGCCTCCCCTCCCGCCACGAGGAGCACGGCGCCACCGATCGACAGCGCCGTGGCAACCACCCAGCGCATCCCCACCCGGTCGCCCCGGACGATCCACGCCAGCAGGCCGGCGAGAATGGGACCGCTGCCAATGGTCACGATGGTGCCGACCCCGACCCCGGTCCGGGCGACGCCCGAGAAGAACAGCGGCTGCGACGCCGCCATGGCCATCGTGGCGATGAGCAGCGGCCATCCCATGATCGAGCGAAGCGGTGCGCCCATGCGGCGAGCGAACGCGTAGACGACCAGGAGTCCGCCCCCCGCCATCCGCAGCGCCGACACCGCCACCGGAGTGATCCCGTCCGGACCGAGCGCCTGCGCCGTACCGGTCGTCCCCCACAGCGTCGCAGCCAGCAAGACGGTTAGCGCCCCCGAGACTTCGCGCCGGGGCATCGTCAATCACGCCTTGCCACGAGCCGCCGCGCCACATGCCGCGCCGGTCGCCAGGTGCCGGCGACCACCGCCATCAGGGCGGCTCCGACCAGGTAGGCGGTGCGCTCCCCATACGACGAGGCCACTGCCGTACCGGCGGACGGGCCGACGAACTGACCGACACGGTTCGCCGATACCCAGGTACCGACGAGGATGCCGCGGTAACGATCGGGTCCTGCCGAGGCGCCGTAGTCCTGAAGCATCGGGAAGATCGAGCCGGTTCCGGCGCCGAGCAGGATGAGGCCCACGGGTAGCACCACCAATGACGGCGCCGTGGCGACGACGAGGAAGCCCGCCACCATGAACCCGAACCCGGCAGTCAACACCTGGCGCGGCACGAACCGGGCACCGATCCGTCCCGACAGGATCGACGCCGTGCTACTCGAGGCCGACAGGATCGCCTGGATCATCCCCCGCCGCGACACCGACAGCCCGAACTCGGTCTCCAGGTAGAGGGGGAGCACCGTGAGGCCGAGCCCGAGGAAGATCCCGAGGGTGAGAAACGACATCGGCAACATCCCGAGAAAGTCGGCCAGGGTGCCCCGGGCGCGGAGGTGCCCCAGTGCGTCGCGCAGGTGTGCCGTGGCCGACGAAGGCTTTACGTCCACGGTCACGTCCGGCAGGTGCCGCGCCATCACGAACACCGGGAAGGCGATCACGAACACGAGGAACGGGCGAAAAGCACCACCCTCGGCCAGGAATCCGCCAACGATCGGAGCCAGCGTCGTCACCATTGTCAGTGCGGCGAGGTTGACGCCCATCGCCCAGCGCCGACGGGTCCCGGTGAAGGCGTCCCCGATCACCACCACACCGAGCCCCAGCAGGGCGCTGGTCCCGAGGCCCTGGATCAGCCTGGCGGCGACGAGCAGCCAGTACGACCGTGCGAAGAAGCAGGCGAGGCCAGCGACCCCGAAGATGATGAGGCTGATCCTGATGACCCGTCGCCGCCCGATGCTGTCGGCGAGGAATCCGATGTAGCCGGCAAGGAAGATCCCCGGGAAGGCGATGGCGCCCTGGACGAGGCCGATTGCTCCCCTCGACACCCCGAGCTCGGCCGCCAACTCCGGGAGGGCCGGCGAGATGATGGCGAAGCCGAGCACCCCAAGGCCGGTGATGGTGGCGATCAGGGGTAGCAGCCGGCGCGTGTCTCGAGCTTCGGGGGTGTTCAAGGGTGTCTTCCGGCGGGACACGCTAGCCAGGCCGTGGAAGAGCCCCCGACTACCGTTTACCGAACCATGGCAAGGCTGGAGATTCGACTACTCGGTGGCTTCTCGATAAGCCTTGATGGTCGCCGCCTCGACCACCTCCCCCTGAGGGCGGCCAGATCTCTGCTGGCCTTCCTGGTGATGAACCGCGATCGGGCCCACACCCGCGACCTGCTCTCCGGGATGTTCTGGCCCGACTTCGACGAGCCCAAGGCGCGCCGACGGCTCAGCCAGGCGTTGTGGCAGATCCAGTCGGTGATCGGTGACGAAGACGGTGGGCGCCCGTACCTCGTCGGCACCGCCGACACCGTGCGCTTCGACCCCGAAGCCGACTTCACCCTCGATGTCGACGTCTTCGACCGGGCCCTCGGTTCACTGACCGCCACCGAGACCGCCGACCGCGACCTCGCCGCGGCTCTGAAGGTCGTAGCCCTGTACACCGGTGACCTCCTGGCCGGCTTCTACGACGACTGGCTGTTTGCCGACCAGGACCGGCTGCGCAGCGGACTCCTGACCGCCCTGCGCACCGTCGTCGACCTGGCCATGGCGAAAGGCGACCTCGAAACCGCCCTCGTCAACGCACGCCGCCTCGCCCAGGAGGACGAGTTCGACGAAGAGGCCCACCGAACCGTGATGAGGATCGCGGTGCTGCTCGGCCGCCACAACGAGGCGATCCGTCAGTTCGAGGAGTGCCGCCGAATCATGGAGCAGGAGCTGGGTGCCTCACCGTCCCCGGACACCGTTGCGCTGTACGAAGCGACGCTGACGGACCGGGCGACCACCGCGGCGCGCCCCACCCCGAACGCGGAGGAGTCCCCGCTGTTCGGAACCGTCGACCGCGTGCCCTTCGTGGGACGCGATGCCGAGCGCAGCCGGATCGCGGCCATGCTCGACGCCGCCCTCGACGGGAACAGCAGCATCGTCCTCGTAGAGGGCGAGTCGGGTGTCGGCAAGACCCGACTGCTCACCGAGATCGCCGAGGACGCCAGGTGGCGCGGCATGGACGTGCTGTGGGGCCGGTCGCCACCGAGCGGCGGCCGTCCCTTCGCTCCGATCGCCGAAACCCTGGGATCTATCACGGGTCTCCGGGCTCGGCAGCTCGCGGCACGCCTCGATCCGCCCTGGCTCGACGCCCTGGAACCCCTCATCCCGACACTCGACTCCGGGGCTCAGGAGCGTCGGCACGACCATCCTCGACGCGCCGACGACCGCGATCGGATGCAGGAGGCGATCACCGTGGCCTTCAAGGCGATGGCGGCAGTCGCCCCGACGCTCGTGGTGCTCGAGGACGTGCACTGGGCGGACGAGGACACCCTCCAAGCGCTCGACCACCTTGCCGAGCGTGTCGACGGGGATCGCATGGTGGTGGCCATCACCTACCGCCACGGCGAGGCCCGAGACCGCAGCGACGTCTGGAAGCTGGTGCGCGCCATCGACCGTCACGAGCACTGCGAGCGCGTCTCACTCACTCCCTACTCCCCGGCACAGACCGAGGAGCTGATCAAGCGGAGCCTTTCCATCCCCGAGGTCGCCCAGGACTTCTCGGAACGAGTCCACCGAGATACCGGCGGCATCCCCCTGTTCATCGTCGAAACACTGCGCGCTCTCTATGAGAAGGACGACCTGGCCGAAGCCGAGGCGGACGCCGAGGAGGCCCCGGCGGTCAGGGATCGCCTCCCGGTGACACCCACCATGCACGCCCTCATTCGCCACCGCCTGGAGGGCCTCGATCCGGAGTCACGAGACACGCTCGAACTGATCGCCACCCACGATGGGGAGCTGCTCCTCGAGGAGGTGCTCGCAGCCTCGGCGCTGAACGACACCGGGGCCCTCGGTGCTGTGGACGATCTCCTCGGGCGCCGGCTCCTCGTGGGCGGGGGGGGATCGTTCCAGGTGGAACACGAGCTGATGCGCCGGGTGGTCTACGACGACCTGCCGCTGTCCCGCCGGCTCGACCTGCATCGCCGCATCGCCGGGGCGATCGAGGAGCGACGACCCCATGAGGTCGAACTGCTCGCCCATCACTTCGGAACGGCTCGCATCCCGGACCGCGCCGCCGACTACCTGGAGCGCGCCGCCGAGCACGCCCTGGTGGTACACGCCTACGACACCGCGGCGCTTCACCTCGGTCGGGCGGTCGACGCCCTCGCCGAGATCGGCGCACCGGCCGAGCGGCAGTTCGCCACCGCCGCCCTCCTGGAGGAGGTTCTCGACGTCCTGGGGCGACGCGACGAGCAGGAGCATGCACTCGGGACGATGGAACGCCACGCCGGGCCCGCCGCGGAGACCGACGTGCATCGGCGGAGGGCGTGGTGGCTGGCGCATCAGGATCGGTTCCAAGAGGCCGAGGAGTCGGCTCGCCTGGCTCTCGATACGGCACAGCGGGAGGGCGATGGTGGACGAACGATCGCCGCCCTCACGACCGCCGGGATGATCGCCTGCTTCGCCGGCCGGGCGTCGGACGGCGTGCGGCTGCTGGAGGAGGCGGCCGAAGTACACGGGGCCGACGAGCGTCAGGAGGCCGACGCCCGCAACGCCCTCGGACAGAACCTGATCGACCTCCAACGGTTCGGTGAGGCAGAGTCACAACTGCTGTCTGCGCTGACGCTGTATGAATCGCTGGGCGATGCGAGGGGACAGGCGGAGGTGCTCGGCATGCTCGGCACCTTGCGGATGGAACGGGGGGAGCCGGAGAGTGCGGAGTCGGCGTTCGAGCGGGCCATCGATATGGCCCGGCGCATCGGCTACCGACACGGTGAGGCGGTCTGCCAGATGAACCTGGCGATCCTGCGGGTCATCACCAACCGTCTCGGCGACGCACTAGAAGCGTTCGATGGTGCCGCCGAAACCTACCGGGCGATGGGCAACCGCCGCGGCCTCGCCCTCGTCCAATCGAACGCGGCGTGGATGCGCTACAGCCGACTCGGGCGATCCGACGAGGCGCGGATCGAGATCGGGGAGGCCCTCGCTGTTTACCGCGAGATCGGCGACACGCGTGGTGAAGCGCAGTGCCTCGGGATGCTCGGGAGCATCGCAAGCTCGAGCCAGCACCACGATGAGGCACGATCCCTCTACACCGACGCTCTTGGCCTAGCTCAGGCGGCTCAGGACCTGTGGCTGTCTGCCCAGATCCTTCGCGAGTTCGGAGTGTCCGAGCTTCTGGCCGGATTCCCTGACGAGGCCCTCAGGTACGCAACGGATGCCGAGGGCATCTGCACTGACGCAGGAATGGAGGACCTGGCTATCGGCGTCCGAGCCCTCAAAGGTAGAGCCCTCCTCGCCTTGGACCGCCCAGAGGAGGCACTCCACGAAACCAGCAAGGCGTACAAGATGCTGCGGCCGGGAATCGAACTCGCCCACATCGTCCATTACTCGCACGCCCTTGCCCTGACTGCCAATAGCGATCCCTTAGCGGCTGAAGTACAACTCGATCGCGCCCACGCGCTTCTTATTGCGAGTGTCAAAGGCCTTGACGCAGGGGACTGTGACCGGGTGCTCAATGCCCCTGACAACAAGGCAATCATCGAAGGCTGGTCCAGGTCGAAGCCACAGACGGCGATCTTTCGTCTCGCGTCGTCGGGCGCGCCAGCTGGCCGCCCTCTCAGGGATGCCGACTATGTCGATGTGGCGTGGACCATCGTCACCCCTGATGATCTCGGTGAGCCGGACAAGATGCGGAGACGTCAGCAACAGCTCGTTCGCCTCTCCGAGGAAGCCCTAGCTCAAGGCGGCGCCCCTACGATCGAAGATCTCGCACAGGCGGTTTCGGCCAGCCCCGCGACCGTCAGACGCGATGTACGTGCGCTTCGGGAAACTGGCCACAATCTCACTACGCGGGGTAGTCGTACTACTACGTAGCGTGGTATGAGCGGAAGGTCAGCGCTGCGCCTATTCGCGCTTTAGATACTGGCGAGACATGCCGAAAGCATTCTCCTCACAACAGCAGAGGAGACACACATGCGCCAGCGCATCACCGTCATCGCACTCACCACGGCCACGATGGTCGCACTCTGGGCCCAGCCGGCCCTCGCGATCCTTCGTCCTGGTCACTGAACGACACACAGATTTCCGACCCGTAGGGGTCGGTTTGTAGGGAGGGACTCGGGTCCAGAGTGAGTCCCCCTGACAACCAAGGCCGGTAAACATACGCCCAGGGGAACGCCCGGCCGCCCCAACCGTGATGGTCCCCGGTTTGCCGGGGATCATCCGCGTCCGGCCCGACCCCAGCCACCGCCCCCGGGCGTCAACACCCGGATCCGATCCCCGGCCGACACGTCGAGAGTCACCTTGCCGGGGAGTCGCTCTTCCCCACCGTCCGAACGAGTCAACCAGTCCTCGCCGCAGGACCCGGGCTCCCCGCCCAGCAGACCCCAAGGCCGGTTCCGGCGCCGCTCCCCGATGAGGGAGAGCACGGCATCCTCCTGGAACTCGATCTCCCGCACGATGCCCTCGCCACCACGGTGCTGGCCCCCTCCACCCGACCCAGCGCGCAGCGACGTGGTCGTCACCCGGAATGGATAGTGCGCTTCCAGGGACTCGATCGGCGTGTTCTTCGTGTTGGTCATCCCCGTGTGTATCCCGGACTGTCCCGGCCGACGAGGGGTCCCACCTTCGCCACCGGCCACCGTCTCGTAATAGACCGTCGACCCGGAACCGATCAAGATGTTGTTCATCGTTCCCTGCGACGCGGCCCCCACGCGATCCGGCGCGCACTGAGCGAGCGCCCCGAGAAGCACGTCTGCGATCCGCTGGCTGGTCTCGACGTTCCCGGCGGCCACCGCCACTCCATCGCGGGCCGAAATCAACGAGCCCGGTTCGGTCACGAGGGTGAGAGGGCGGTAGCACCCGCCATTGGCCGGGATGGTCGGATCGGCGGCCACCCGTACCGCATAGTACAGGCACGATCGGGTGACGGCCTCCACCGCATTGATGTTGCCCTCAATCTGCGGGGAGGTGCCCGTAAAGTCGGCGACGAGCTCGCCGTCGGCTACACCGATGCTCACCCTGATGGGGAGGTCCCGATCTCCCCACTCCATGAGATCCTCGAAGCGGTACTCCCCGTCAGGAAGGCCGCGCAGCGCCGCCCGCATCCGCTCCTCCCCGTAGTCGAGGAGCGCCTCGGTCACCGATCGCCACCCGTCGCCGTGGGCGTCGAGAGCCTCCACCAGTCGCCGCGCACCCGCCTCGTTGGCACCGAGCTGTGCCGACAGGTCCCCGACGCGCTCATCCGGCGTCCTCGTCGCCTCCACGAAGGCATCAAAGAACCCGCGGTCCCACTCGCCGTTGACACAGGCGACGGTGGGGGCAACCACATGACCCTCCTCGGTGAGCCGGGTGGCACTGGCCGGCATCGAACCCGGTGCCGTGCCACCGACATCGGCATGATGGGCCCGGTTGGCGACCCAGCCGACGAGTTCCCCGCGGTGGTGCACCGGCCGGACGAGGGTCAGGTCGTTGAGGTGGGTGCCACCGTGGAACGGATCGTTGACCGCGAACTGCATACCGGGAGGCACGTCCAGCCCGAACACCTCGAAGACCGCCCGCACCGACTCGGGCATCGACCCGAGGTGGACCGGAATGTGCTCGGCCTGGGCGAGCATCTCGCCATCGGCGGTGAAAATCGCCGCCGAGCAGTCCATCCGCTCCTTGATGTTCGGCGAGTAGGCGGTGCGCTTCAGGACGGCGCCCATCTCCTCCGCCACCGAGGCGAACCGATTCCGCGCCACCTCCAGGGTCGTCGGGTCGATCGCCCTCACCATGTGATCTCCAGGGTTCCGTCGTCGAGGGCCACCGCTCGCTCACCGGCGCCGACGAACGTGGTCGACGACGGATCCTCGACCACGGCCGGACCCGCGATCTCGGTCCCGGCCGCCAATCCGGATCGCCACCAGATCGCCGCCTCCACAGGGCCCGATTCCGTCGCCACCTGGCGGCTTCCGCGCCGTGCCTCCCCCTGCTGCGGGGCCGGAGCAGGGAGGTCGGACCAGCGGGCCGCAGGGGTGCCAGCCACCTCGGCGCGCACGGTGACCACCTCCACGTCATCACCCGGGCGGGCAAAGCCGTTGCGGGCACGGTGGATCGTCTCGAACCGCTCCACCAGGCGCTTCCATCCTTCACCAGGTCGATACGGCACCGGCGTCTCGTGGGATTGGCCCCGGTAGCGCACGTCGAAGATCACTTCCTCGGCGGCAGGCTTCCCACCGAGGGCCCGACGGGCCGATGTCAGGATCTCGTCGGCGGCGGCGTCGAGGCCGTCCGGTGCGACGCGCCTGCTCATGGCGGCGTCCGCTCGCGGGGCGGAGAGGAGAAGACCCAGCGCCGAAAACACACCGGCGTACGGGGGCACCAGCACGCGTTCCATCTCCAGGGTGCGAGCGAGCGCGCTGGCATGGAGTCCCCCCGCCCCGCCAAAGGCCACCAGGGATGACTGCCGGGGATCGGCGCCCTCCTCCACCGACACCCTGCGAATGGCGCGTGCCATGTGCGCTTCGACCACCGCGACCACGCCCAGGGCGGCCGCCCCGGCGGTGAGGCCGGCAGCGTCACCAAGCCGCTCCAGCGCTTCGGCCGCCGCACCCGCGTCGAGAGCCACGGAGCCTCCCAGAGAGGTGTCGCCGCCGAGTCGCCCCAGCAGGAGGTTGGCGTCGGTGACGGTGGCGTCGCGTCCGCCGTGACCGTACGCCGCCGGGCCAGGATCCGCCCCGGCGCTCTGTGGCCCCACCCGCAGCGCCCCACCGGCGTCGACCCAGGCGATGCTCCCCCCTCCGGCACCGACGGTATGGACCGCCACCGAGGGCATGCGACAGGGGAGGCCGTCGATGGCACGCTCATAGGCGAGCTCTGGTCTGCCTCCCTCGATGCGGCACACATCCGTCGAGGTTCCGCCCATGTCGAACGAGATCACCGATGACGCCCCCACGGCGTCACCGAGCGCCGCCGCCGCTACCACCCCTGCTGCCGGACCCGACAGAAGGGTGGCAACCGGTAGTGCCGCCGCCTCCCGAATCCCCAGCAGACCGCCGGAGCTGCGCATGACAGAGGTCCGCTCGACCCGTCCCCCGTCCCCAACCGCTTCCTCCAACCTCCGCAGGTATCCGGCGACTACGGGACGCAGATAGGCGTCGAGCACGGTGGTCGACATCCGTTCGAACTCGCGGAACTCGGGGGCGACCCGGGACGAGAGCGAAACCTGCACCGAGGGCAAGGAGGCGCCGATGGCCGCGGCGGCTGCCTCCTCCTGCCTCGGGTCAGCGTATCCGTATAGCCCGACGATGGCCACGGCCTCTGCGCCGGTCGCTCGCAATGCGTCCACCAGTGCCACGGCGTCGATCTCCTCGGCAGCGTCGCGGTGCAGAGCGCCGATCCGGTGCGGCCCCGGCACCAACGGTTCGGGACGGACGACTGTCTGGTCGTAGAGACTCGGCCGATCCTGGCGACCGATCTCCAACAGGTCCTCGAACCCGGCGTCACAGATCAGTGCCGTTCGAGCACCCGCCCGCTCCAGGACCGCGTTGGTGGCGACGGTCGTGCCGTGGAGCAGCTCGGCGGAGACGGCACCCAGCTCGTCCAGGGCCGCGATCACGCCGCCGCTCTGATCGTGCTGGGTGGGGACCTTGCAGGAGACGATGCGGTCCCCGTCCCAGACGACGCCGTCGGTGAAAGTGCCGCCGACGTCGATCCCGACCTTCACCCATGCCTCGCTACGATGCGCGCCCGACCCGACGAGAACCAGCCATGCCGATAATGATCAGCCAGACGCCGAACCCGAACGCCCTCAAGTTCACGGTCCCGGACACCTTCGACGCCCCGCAGAGCCATGTCGCCGGCTCCGACACCGACGACCCGGTGGCCCGAGCCCTCCTCGACCTGCCCGGCGTCACCAGCGTGTTCATGTCCGCCGACTTCGTCACCGTCTCGAAGGTCCCCGATGTCTACTGGGACGAGATCGCTTCGGCGGCGAGCGCCATCCTCGAAGCGCATTACGCCGATTGAGGCTCCCACTCCGGACACCGGCCGAGGCTACCCGGCCCGGATCACACCTCGCCCACTCGCACCGCCAGCGGCCAGCGGTTGCCGGCACCGTCGGCCACGGTGACCACGACCCGCCAATCGCCCACCATGCGGTACGCCGAGACCACCCTCGGTTCGGCACCCCAAACGGCCGCCTTCAGGAGGGCGGCATCGAGCACTGACTGTGGGACGGCCGAGTCGGCCTCGGGGAGGTCCAGGTGCGCCGGCCCGGTGGGCAACGTCGTTGGAGCCGGTAGGTCGAGCACCGTGGCTCCGCCGCCCGGAAGGACGCCGATCGGGACCTGGACGGCGCGCACCGGATGCCGGGTGAACCCGCGATCAGCTGGCGCCGCCATCGCCCGGTAGGCCACCGACACCAGGTAGGACCCATCGGCCATAGCCTCGATGGCGAACGCTCGAGCCCACTCGACGTACGAGATGCCCTCCATTGAGTCCCGCGGGTGTGGTGCTGCGATCGCTCCCTCAGGCAAGGCGGCACGGAGATCCGACGAGCCGACGGGATCCAGATCGGCGGTGAAGTAGTCCATGACGAACCACTCGGCCCGCACCATCGCCTCCCGCTCGGCCGGGTCGGTCGGGTACGCCATGAGGTCGGCCTCTGAGTACAACGGCGGTGACTCGACCTCGGGGAGGGCGATGTCCTCACCAATCTCCTCGTCTTCGAGGACCGCCTCGCCCGGTGCGGTCGGCACCGGCGGGGCACCGGCGGTCCACCACATCCTGGCCACCATGATGCCCACCAGCATGGCTCCGATCAGCCCGGCGCCCAGGTACATGGCGCGCCGGCGCGTGTCCTCCGGTTCGGCTTCGACGAGCAGGTCCTGCCACGGCACCTGCTCCATGTCTTCACGATCATCCATGTACAAGCTCCTCGAAGGTGAGGGGTTCCATCCCGTACCGCAGCGGAACCCGCCGTTCGTACACCGCCGTCGGCTCCCACACCGGACGGTCGAACAGGATCGCCAGCCTCCACGGTGGAGGAAGGAAGGTCGCCTGCGCCGGGGAAGCAAGCCCGATGACGAGCACGGCTGAAGCGAGCAAGGAGCGAGTCGTGGGGAAGCCAACCCGCCTGCGACTGACGGCTGACACAGGGGAGAACCTATGGGGTCAGAGGGGCAGGTTCAAGAGGGGTGGGGCGAGGGGCGAGGGGCGAGGGGCGAGGGGCAAGGGACGAGGTCCGCTGCGCGTTTGGCCTCCCCCTCCGTCACCGGCCTACGGCCGGCGCCACCTCCCCCTGCGGGGGAGGAGAGTCCCATGCGAATCGCGAATTGCGATCTGGCCAATAGCCAATAGCTAATAGCCAATAGCTAATCGCGAATAAGGCTCATGAACTCGGCGCGGGAGGCGGGGTTGTCGCAGAAGCCGCCGCGCATCGCAGAGGTGATCATCGACGAGCCCTGCTTCTGGACGCCGCGCATCATCATGCAGAAGTGACTGGCCTCCAGGACGACGGCGACACCGTGCGGTTGGAGAATCTGCTCCATGGCGTCGGCGATCTGGTTGGTGAGGCGTTCCTGCACCTGGAGGCGCCGGGCGAAAACGTCGACGATTCGGGCGACCTTGCTGAGGCCCACGATCTTGTCGTTCGGGGTGTACGCCACATGGGCCTTCCCGAAGAAGGGGAGGATGTGGTGCTCGCATAGCGAGTAGAACTCGACGTCCTTGACCAGAACCATTTCCTCGTGGTCGATCTCGAAGATGGCGCTGTTGACCACCTCGTCGGGTGTCCTGCCATACCCACTGGTGAGGAAGCCCATCGCCTTGGCCACCCGCAGCGGCGTGCGGGCCAGCCCCTCTCGCTCGGGGTCTTCCCCGATGAGTTCGAGCATCCGGGTGACGACGGCCTCGAACTCGGGGTCGAAGGTCTCGTCGGTGAGCGCCTCCATGCCCTGCTCGGTGGCATAGCGCTGACTGTGATCGCTCATGATCGGTTCGATGTCCTCTCGTGGGAGTGCGGCCGCGATGTCCTTCATGCTCCGCCCGCCGACCACCCAGTCCGGTGCGACGTCCGCCACCGGAATGGCGATATGACCGTAGCGGTCCAGAGACGGATCGGGGACGGCGGTCCCGCCGACCTCCCCTTCGAAACCTTCCACCAGCACGATGTCGAGATCGAGGGTCCTGGGCGCGTTGGGGTCGTCGGTGCGCTCCCGCCCGAGGCCGTCCTCGATCCCGCGGAGGGCGTCACGCAACGCCTCTGGATCGAGTTTCGTGTCGACGAGGACGGCGGCGTTGACGAAGTCCGGGTAGTCGCCCCCCACGGCCCGGGTCCGGTAGAGGGAGGAGGTCCTAAGCACCTGCAGCGACCGATGGGTCTGGAGGAGCCGCAACGCGGCCGCAACGTTGCGACCCGAATCGATGTTACTGCCCACGGCCACCACGGCCCGGGTCACGAGAGCGAGCCCTCCCCGCGCTGGCGTTCGATGATGACGCCCACCGAGTCTGCGAAGCGCAGCGCACCTGGCTTGCGGACCGCAACCTCCACCTTGCCGATCCGGTCGTCCACACCGAGGCAGAGGTCGGCGATCTCAGCGACGAGACGCTCGACGAGCATCGGCTCCCCGCCCTCGACGTGCTCGATGATGCGCTTGGTGACGGTGCGATAGTTGACGGCGTCGGCGATGTCGTCGCTCGCCGCGGCCGGCCGGGTGTCGGCCCACATGGTCACGTCGACGCGGATGTCCTGGCGGTTGGTGCGCTCATCGGGGTTGATCCCGACGATCCCCTGCAGCAACAGCCCCTCGATCACGATGCGATCCATGACGGGAAGTCTACGGGGAGGCTGCCGGCAGACGGGCAACCGGCAACCGGCAACCGGCAACGGCTCGCTACACCAAGTGCGCCCCGCCGTCGACCTTGAGGATCTCCCCGGTGATGAACTCGTTGCGAACCAGGGCGAGCACCGCCTCCACCACCGGCTCGGTACCCCCGGTGCGCTGGAGGGGAATCCCGGTGGCGAGGCGCCGCAGGTAATCGGCATCGCGGCCCGGCGGGGGGAGGATGGCGCCCAGGGCCACCGCATTGACCCGAATCGCTGGAGCCAGCGCCACCGCTGCTGCCCTGGTGAAGGTGTCCAGGGCACCCTTGCTGATCGTGTACGAGAAGTGCTCCTGGTACGGGCGCTCGGTGCGCCAGTCCGTGACATTGACCACCACCCCGCCCTCGTCCCCTACCTGGGCGGCGAAGTCTCGGGTCAGCACCACCGGCGCCAGGGCGTTGACCGTCATCGTCTGCTGCCACGCCTCCACGGAGACCGCGGCGAGCGTATCCATCGGGAAGACCGCCGCAGAGTTCACCAGGATGCGAATCGGGCCGAGATCGGCCGCGGCCGCGAGGACGGACTCGGCTTCGGAGGCCAGGTCGGCCTGGATGACGGTCGCCTCCACCCCCAGGTCCCGCGCCTTCGCTGCGGTCTCCTCGGCCTCATCCGGCGACGAGCCATGGTGGATGACCACGTTGCAGCCCGCGGAGGCGAGGCCAAGAACTATCGCCCTCCCGACGCGGCGCGCCCCACCGGTAACCAGCGCGGTCCAGCCGTCGGGATCCATCGCCAGCGAGGGTAGTGGTTCGAGGAGAACAGCCCCCGATAGCGACTACCGTTTCCGCCATGGTGTACTCCGACCCGCGCCCCGGACGCTGGATCCTGCCGCTGATGATCGTCGGCATGGTCGTGCTGACCTACACCTTCGTGAACAGCCTGGAACCGGCCGAGGATCCTACCGGGGCACCGGTGGACCCGCCGTTCACCACAGACCCGATCCAGCCGACCGTGACTCTGCCCCCGGCGATCCAGCAGTTCATGGTGACGCTCGACATCTTCGAGAGCCAACTCAACAGCTTCGCCAACGAGGTCGCCCAGACCAACAGCCGCTGGGACAACCGCGATACCACCGGTCAGACCTTCGCCGAGACCCGCACCCAGTTCATTCAGTTGCAGCAGCAGCTCCGCAACTTCGAAACCGACGTGACCCAGGCTCCGAACGTCCCAGCCGACTTGGCCGCTGGCCACGTCGAACTCATGGTCGAGGTCGGGCACCTGCACCTGAAGGTTCAGGAGGTCATCGTCGGCCTGGACGCTCCCGACGACGGGACCGCCCGCCGGACCGCCGTCGCCGAGTTCCAGGTGGAAGTCCAGCAAGTCCTCGACGTCATCGAGTCGATCCGGCGCACCGCCCATGGTGAGCCCGACTCGACCACCGACACCACCGACACCACCGGCGACGAGGGCGACACGGAGACCACGACGACGATAGAGGGCGTCGAAGGCTGAGTCAGTTCAGCAGGCTCCAGGCAAACCATCCGCGACGCTGTCTGGCCAATTGCCAATAGCCAATGGCTAACTGCTCATCTCAACAGTCGTACGTCAGCCTGAACTCCCAGGGGTGTGGGCGGAGGCGAACCGGGTCGATCTCGTGGAGCCGCTTGTAGGTGGTCCACGCACGGATGACGTCCTCGGTGAAGACGTCGCCGGCAAGCAGGAACTCGTAGTCGGCTTCGAGGGCCTGCAGCGAGCCTTCGAGCGAGTTGGGGACGGACGGGACATTGGCCGCTTCCTCCGGTGGGAGGTCGTACAGGTCCTTGTCGACCGGGCCCCCCGGATCGATCTTGCGGGCGATGCCGTCGAGTCCGGCCATCAGCATCGCTGCGAAGGCCAGGTACGGGTTGGCGGACGGATCCGGACACCGGAACTCGAGTCGCTTGAGGCCTGGCTTCTTGCTGTAGGTAGGAATCCGGATCGCCGCCGAGCGGTTCCGCTGGCTGTAGACCAGATTAACCGGGGCCTCGTACCCGGGCACCAACCGACGATACGAGTTGGTGGTCGGCGCGGCGAACGCCATCAGGGCTGGGGCGTGGTGGAGCAGGCCGCCGATGTAGTACCGGGCCATGTCCGACAACCCGGCATACCCGGTCTCGTCGTAAAACAGCGGCTTGCCGTCCAGCCACAGGCTCTGGTGGGTGTGCATGCCCGAGCCGTTGTCCTGGAACAGCGGCTTGGGCATGAAGGTCACGGTCTTGCCGTACTCCCATGCGGTGTTCTTCACGATGTACTTGAACAGCGTCACCCGATCGGCCGTCTGCAGCAGCGTCCCGTAGTGGATGTCGATCTCGGCCTGGCCGGCCGTACCCACCTCGTGGTGCTGCACCTCGACAGGGATTCCGGCCTGTATGAGCCGAGCCGCCATCTCCGACCGCAGGTCCTGGAAGTGGTCCGACGGCGGAACCGGGAAGTAGCCCTCTTTGAATCCCGGCTTGTAGCCGAGGTTTCCGCCGGGCTCGTCGGTGCCGGTGTTCCACGCACCCTCCACCGAGTCGATCTCGTAGAAACCTGCGAACTGGTTCTGATCGAATCGCACCGAGTCGAAGATGTAGAACTCGGCCTCGGGGCCCCAGTAGGAGGTATCGGCGAGGCCGGTTCCCTTCAGGTAGGCCTCGGCCTTCTGGGCGATGTACCGGGGATCCTTGCCGTACGGCTGACCGGTGATCGGGTCCTTGATGTGGCAGTAGAGCAGCAGGGTCGGACGGTCCCGGAACGGGTCGACGACAGCCATCGCCGGGTCGGGGGTGAGGAGCATGTCCGACTCCTGGATCGCCTGGAAGCCCCGGATGGACGACCCGTCGAAGCCGAACCCCTCCTCGAACGACTCCTCGGTCAGTTCGGAGGCGGGCACGCTGAAGTGCTGCATCTGCCCGGGGAGGTCGCAGAAACGCAGGTCGATGAACTCGATCCCGCCGTCTCGCACCATCGCCACGACGCCCTTCGGGTCGAGCACCCCTGCCATGTCGTTCTCCTCTCTCGGCCGATCGCTCCAACGAGTGCTTTCTACACAACCCCGGTTTCCCCCCTATTGCGGAAGTGTGAACACTGTGTTTCCAGACGGCACCGCCACTTCTCACCCCGGCGACCCCGCCGTAGGATGCCCGCCCGGAGGTCCCCATGGCCAAACAGCACGAGTACGTCCTGCGCACCGTTGAAGAACGCGGCATCCGGCTCGTCCGGCTGTGGTTCACCGACGTTCTCGGCTACCTCAAGTCGTTCGCCATCACGCCCGCCGAACTCGAGACGGCCTTCTCCGAGGGCATGCAGTTCGACGGTTCGGCGATCGATGGGTTCTCCCGGGTCCAGGAGGCGGACATGCTCGCCCACCCGGACCCGACCACCTTTCAGATCCTCCCCTGGCGCGACGACCAGGCCGGTGTCGGTCGGATGTTCTGCGGTCTCACCACTCCGGATGGGGAGCCCTTCGAGGGCGATCCGCGCTCCGTCCTGCAACGGAACCTGGCGCGGGCCGCCGACCTCGGATACACGTTCATGGTCGGGCCCGAGGTCGAATACTTCTACTTCGCCGATGCCGGGCCCGAGCCGCAGCTCCTCGACCGCGGTGGGTACTTCGACCTGACCCCGCTCGACGTCGCCCAGGAGTACCGCCGCCGCACCATCATGGCCCTGGAGAGCCTCGGCATCCCCGTCGAGGCGTCCCACCACGAGGTGGCGCCGAGCCAGCACGAGATCGATCTGCGCTACACCGATGCCCTGACGATGGCCGACGCCCTGATGACCACGCGGCTCGCCGTCAAGGAGGTGGCCATGGAGCAGGGCATCTACGCCACCTTCATGCCCAAGCCGGTGGAAGGCATCGACGGCAGCGGGCTGCACCTGCACCTGTCGCTGTTCGAGGGTGACCGCAACGCGTTCCACGAGGCGGGCGCCGAGTACGGGCTGTCCCCGGTGGCCCGGGGCTTCGTCGCCGGCCTGCTGCACCACGGCCGGGAGATCACCGCGATCACCAACCAGTGGGTCAACTCGTACAAGCGCCTGGTCAGCGGGTTCGACGCTCCAGTGTGGATCACCTGGGCGCGCAACAACCAGTCGGCACTGATCAGGGTTCCGACGCCAAAGAAGGGGAAGCCGGCGAGCACACGCATCGAATACCGCTCCCCGGATCCGGCCTGCAACCCCTACCTCGCCCTGTCGGTGATCCTCGCCGCCGGCCTGGCCGGGATCGAGGGCGGGTACGAGCTGCCGCCCGAAATCGCCACCGACGTAAACGGGCTCTCACCCGAGGAACTGATGGCGCACGGGATCGACCGCATCCCCGGCAACCTGGCGGCGGCCCTCGACGCCATGGAGGAGTCCGAGTTGGTGGCGACCGCCCTCGGCGAGCATCTGTTCGAGTGGTTCCTGCGCAACAAGCGCGCCGAGTGGGACCGCTATCAGCGCCATGTGAGCCGCTACGAGCTCGAGGAGTACCTGCCGATCCTGTGATCGCCGGGCGTCACGGATCGGCGGTGACGATCCGGTTGAAGGGCCGATCCAGCGGCATCGCACTACCGTCTCCGCATGCGGATCGCCATCCATCCCGAGGAGCCGTCCGAGGCGCTGTCGGAAGCATTGACCACGGCTCGCCTCACCCCGGTCGGAGTCGCCGACGTCCTCGCCCTCTCCGAAGGGGAGCACGACGAGGGTTGGGATCTGGTGATCGTCGAGCTGGGAGACTCGCCGACGACTCGCCTGGCGTTTGCCCGCCGGGTCAAGGAGGCGGACCTGGCTCGCATCCTCGTCGTCGCCGCCGCGACCGATCACGCCGAACTCGTCGACGCTCCCTGCGACGACTTCGTGCTGACCCCCGTGTCACCGGTCGAACTCGCCGTCAGGGCGCTGCGACTGATCGAGCCGAGCAACGCCGAGACGGAGGAGTCCCTCCACTTCAAGGACCTGACCCTGGACCTGGCCACCTACCAGGCACGGGTCGGCTCCACTCCGATCGATCTCACCTACATGGAGTACGAGCTGCTCAGGTTTTTCGTCACCAACCAGGGTCGTGTCTGGTCCAGGGAACAGCTCCTGTCGCGAGTGTGGGGCTACGACTACTTCGGGGGAGCCCGCACCGTCGACGTCCACGTTCGCCGTTTGCGCTCCAAGCTCGGCGAAGAGCGGGCGTCGTGGATCACCACCGTCCGAAGCGTGGGCTACCGGTTCGGGTAGCGACCAGGATCCGTCGTGCGGGTTGCCTCAGGAAGCCGCGGCAAACAGGACCGCTACCGCCACTCCGATGACGAGCAGTGCCAGTGCGGCAAAGACCGCAGCCCGCAGTCGCACCGGTGTGTCGTCGCGATCGAAGGGATCGTCCTTCGGGTCATAGGAGCTCGGAACCCGCCGCTCGACGGGTTGCGGCCGTCGCGGCCGGCCCGTGTCGAGCCTGGGCATGGGCTCCGGGTACCGCTCCGCCACCGGGACAGCAACCTCGAGGTCCTCGAGATCCGACACGATCTTGTCGATCTCGCTGTTCTCGACGGCGTCGCTGAGATCGTGCTTCGCCCGGCGAATCATCTCGGAACTGGAGAGGGCGTCGCGGTCCTGTGAATCAGTCATCACTCAGAACCCTACCGGCCCCGCGTTCCTCTCTGAAGACTGGGAACTGGCAACCGGTAACCGAAAACCCCGATCACGCATCCCATACGTGGATCGGCATCCCCACATAGACCCTGGCCTCCTCGGCGTAAATGGTCCGATCGTCGACGCCGTCGACGAGCTCGAACGGGCGTAGGAAGTCCATGTCCCAGATCGTCACCCGGATGCAGCCGTGTGAGGCCGGGTACGAGGGAACGCTGCGGTACCCGTGGATGCCGTAGTTCCACTCGCCGTACTGGCCCACATAGAAGATGCCCTTGTAGACAGACCAAGCCCGCGGGCGGGGGGACCATCCGCCCCCGTACTCGTGCTCGTAGTTGAACTGAGACCCGTTCGCCATCCGGGCGGTCCGCGGGGTCACACTCACCCCGCAACTGTCGTTCCGGCACGCGACGGTCCCGTACCCCCTCCCCGTACTCACCGGCATGATCGCCGCCACCTGGTGGTCCTCGATCAGGTAGAGGACCTGGTGACCGATGTCGACCTCGATGCGATCCCGCTGACCGCGGCGGTGCTTCGGCGGCTGAGGATCGAACGCCTCGAGCATCAGCCAGTCGGATGCGCTCCAGTCGTTGGGCGGCGGATCGGCGAGCCACTCCTCGACGGCGCTGTACGGGTCGGTGTGAGCGGGCCCGATGAGCTTGTGAAAGGAGACCACGGCGTGTCGGGTCGCGTCGTCGTAAACGCCGGTCAGTTCGGCGCGAAACAGCTTCCTGCTGGCGAGCAGCCACTGCAGTCGCAGAACGTCCTCACCATCGTCCCCGGGGCACAGGTGGGGATACGACTGAAACGGCTCCTCCGGGGGCCGGATGCTACCCGTCGGACCGCACAGGTCGGACCGCGCCGACCAGTTCATCGGGAGAACGAAGCCGGCCAGGGTCGCACCCGGCTCGAGGCCGCTGGTGTGCACATACGGAACGTCCGACTGGGGATGCCCGAGCAAGCGAAGGTCGGCGGATGCGCCAGCCGACGCCGGGGCCACGAGCGTTGCAGCGACGGCGACGACCACCGCTCGTCTGAACACCCGGCGGTACCTCATCGGAAGGACCATACCGCCCCGATAAGCGCCGGAGCGAGCATGCCGGGATTCAACCGAATTCGATGCCCTGCGCCAACGGGAGGTCGCCACCCCAGTTGATCGTGTTCGTCTGACGCCTCATGTACGCCTTCCATGCGTCCGATCCCGCCTCGCGACCACCGCCGGTCTCCTTCTCGCCGCCAAAGGCCCCGCCGATCTCGGCGCCCGAGGTACCGATGTTGACGTTGGCGATGCCGCAGTCGGAGCCCTCAGCAGACAGGAACAGCTCGGCGGCGCGCAGGCTGTTGGTGAAGATCGCCGACGACAGGCCTTGAGGAACCGCGTTCTGCAGCACGATGGCGTCCTGGATGTCACGAGCCTCGGTCACGTACAGGATCGGAGCGAACGTCTCGATGTCGATGATCGGTGCGTCACGGTCGATCTCGATGATCGTCGGCTCGACGAAGTGACCGGCGAGGCCCACCTCGGCACGCTTACCACCGGTGAGGACCTTGCCGCCCTGCTGCTGGGCGACCTCGATGGCCGCCATCATCTCGTCGACGGCGGAGGCGTTCACCAGCGGTCCCATCAGCGTCGCCGGATCCAGCGGATCGCCGATGCGGACCTGCCGGTAAGCATCGACCAGACGCTTGAGCACGTCTCCCTTGATGCCGGACTCGATGATCATGCGCCGCACCGAGGTGCACCGCTGTCCGGCGGTCCCGACGGCGCCGAACAGCACCGCCCGGGTCACCAGGTCGGGATCGGCGTCGTCGAGGACGATGACCGCGTTGTTGCCGCCGAGTTCAAGGATCGACCGCCCGAAGCGCTTGGCCACGGCGACGCCGACCTTCTCCCCGACGGCACAGGACCCAGTCGCGGAGACGAGCGGCACGCTCTTGTCGTTGATCATCCGGTCGCCGACCTCGGAGCCGCGCCCGACGACGAGGTTGAAGACGCCCTCGAACCCGGTGTCGGCCATCACCTCGTCACAGATGCGGGTGACGGCGACCGCGGTCAGCGGCGTCTGCGACGACGGCTTCCAGACGATCGTGTCACCGCACACGGCGGCGATGAAGGCGTTCCACGACCATACGGCCACCGGGAAGTTGAAGGCCGAGATCACGCCGACGGGGCCCAGCGGATGCCACTGCTCGTACATCCGATGGCGGGGCCTCTCCGACGCCATACTGAGGCCGTAGAGCTGCCGGGAGAGCCCGACGGCGAAGTCGGCCATGTCGATCATCTCCTGGACCTCACCCTGACCCTCGGCGACGATCTTCCCCATCTCCAGGGACACCAGGGCGCCGAGAGCCTCCTTCCTGTCGCGAAGCGCGTTTCCGATCAGCCGCACGTACTCGCCGCGCTTGGGTGCGGGCAGCATTCGCCACTCGGCGAAGGTCTCCCGGCTGGAGCGCAGAACCGCGTCGTAGTCGTCGGCGCTCGCTTGCGTCACCGAGCCGATGGTCTCGGTCGTGGTCGGGTTCTCCACGGCGAGATCGGAGCCTCCGGTCTGCAACCAACCCCCGGCGTAGGCCCCTGGGCTGGTATCGGTGAGGCCGAGCGCCTCGAAGATGTCGTCACGATTCATGGGCGCTCCTTCAGCGTGCGGCGATGACTTCGATCTCGACGAGGTAGCCGCCGGGGAGGGCACCCGCCTGGACCGTCGATCGAGCGGGTGGGTCGGTGTCGAAGTATCGGGCGTACACCGCGTTGACCGCGGCGAAGTCGTCGATGTCGGCGAGGAACACCGATGCCTTCACCACGTCCGGGAACCCCAGGCCGAGGTCGCCCAGGATGGCAGCGATGTTGTCGAGAACCCGCTCCGCCTGAGCGGCTACGTCGCCATCGACCTTCTGACCGGTGGCCGGCTCGAGGGCGACCTGACCGGCGAGGAACACGAACCCGTTGGCCTCTGCAGCCATCGAGTACGGGCCGAGCGCCTTCGGTCCACTGGGCGTCTCAGGCAGCGACTTGGGCATGTGATGAGGCTCCTCGGGTGTCAGACGTGGAAGGGTAGCCCCGCACTCAACCGGCAACGGATGCCGGGCGATCAGCGCTCAGCGAATTGCGAGTCCCCTACGAGAACGAGTTGCCACACCCACACGAACGGGTCACGTTCGGGTTGTTGATGTGGAAACCGGCACCGGACAGTCCGTCCTTGTAGTCAACCTCGGCGCCGTTGAGCATGTCGAGGCTCTGCGTGTCGACGATCAACTTGACGCCACCGTCGTAGTCGCTGATCACATCGCCCTCGTCGACCGCCGCGTCGAAGTACATCTCGTACGAGAACCCGGAACAGCCGCCGGGGCGGACCCCGATGCGGAGGGCGAGACCCTCCTCGTCCTCACGGGCCATCAGCTCGGCGACCTTGGCCACCGCCGACGCAGTCAGCGTCACCTTGGGCTCAGCCCCGCGCGGCGTGATCGAAATAGTCTGCATGGGGCGAGTATACGTGCACCCCGGTTGGGGGCCAGCCCGGGGCCGCAATTCGCTATTCGCTATTCGCGATTCGCAGAACCGCCGCTTGGGCCGTCCGACGTGTTCCGGGGCGCTTGCGAATTGCGAATCGCGAATTGCGTATCGCTCACAAGCACTACCTTGCTCGTGTGACCACCACTCGCACCGTCGAAGACATAGAGGCGGCGCTGCGCGGCGTCGTCGACCCGGAACTGGGGGGCGACGTCGTAGAACTCGGCATGGTCCGCGACATCTCGGTGGACGGCGGTGTCGCCACCATCTCGATCGCCCTCACCATCGCCGCCTGCCCAATGCGGGACCAGATCGAGAACGACGTCATCCGTAAGGTGAGGGCACTCGATGCGATCGACGAGGTTGTGGTGCAGGTGACGGCGATGACCCAGAGGCAGCGTTCCGAGCTGATGTCGGTGGCCCGACGCAAGGCTCGTGAGGGCGCTACACCGACCATGGTGTCGCCCACGACCCGGGTGATCGCCGTCGGATCGGGCAAAGGCGGTGTCGGCAAGTCGTCGATCGCGGTCAACCTGGCGGTGGCCCTGCGCGGCGCCGGCTTCCGGGTCGGGCTGCTCGACGCCGACATCTGGGGATTCTCCGTGCCCCGAATGCTCGGCGCCACCGGCCGGATTCAGGCCAACGACGACGGAAAGATGCTGCCCGAGGAAGCCCACGGCGTACAGCTGGTTTCCACCGGGCTGCTCGTCGACCGGGAGGAAACCGCCCTCATGTGGCGGGGTCTCATGCTCTCCAAGGCACTCGAGCAGTTCCTCACCGATGTCGCCTGGGACCGCGACCTCGACTACCTGGTCCTCGACATGCCGCCCGGCACCGGGGACATCCAGATGGCGCTGTCCCGGCTCCTCCCACAGGCGGAAATGGTGGTGGTGACCACCCCGCAGAAGGCGGCGCAGAAAGTGGCGGCCAGGGTCGCCGACATGGCACGCCGCTCATACATGCCGGTGGTCGGAGTCATCGAGAACATGTCCGGCTTCACCGCCGACGACGGGCGGACCTACGACCTGTTCGGATCCGGCGGTGGGCAGGAACTCGCCGACAACCTCGGCGTGCCCCTGATCAGCCGGGTGCCACTCGACCCCTTCGTCGTCGAAGGCGGCGACGGCGGGAACCCGGTAGTAGTCGCCCATCCGGATGCTCCGTCGGCCCAGGCGATCATCGCCGCCGCTGCGCGAATCGTGGAACTCGTCCCCCCCGCCGCCGAAGAAACCTGCACCGCAAGGATCGCGGTCCTGATGGAACAGCTGGGGCGAGTAGCGAGCAGCGAGTAGCCAGAGCGCTACCGGCTACCGGCTACCGGCTACCGGCAAGAACCAGCAGGCAAGGCTCGGCGCGTCTGGCTGGTAGCTGGCAGCTGGTAGCCCGAGTCGGCCGAAGGCCGACTCACCTACACAGCTTCAGTAGCAGCTGATATGGGTTGGTCAACGGACCGCCGCCCGGCTGGAGGCCCAGGTGCAGGTGCGGCATGCTGGAGGCACCGGTGCTGCCGACGTACCCGATGATCTGGGTGACACCGACGCGACTCCCGGACGATATCCCCGGAGCGAACCCATGCAAGTGGGCGTAGTAGTAGACGTCGCCGCTGTCTCCCCGAAGGTACAACTGATTGCCCCCGGCCCAGTGCCAGGAGGGGCTCCCATTGACGATGGTGCCGTTCTCCATGGCCACCAGGGGCGTCCCGGTCGCAGCCACGATGTCGGTCCCGTGATGGACACCGTTTCGATACGGGCGGGGCTCGAGCCATGAGTCGCGGAACGTGTTGCCGTATCCGGGCGGCACCGGACACGTCCTCCCGCTCGGGTCGATGTGGGCGCTGGTGGCGAAACCACCCCTGGCGGCGGCCGCACGCTGAGCCGCCTCTTGCGCCGCCCGGCGCGCCCGCTCCCGCACCGCCTCCTCCCGCTCCCACTGCTCGGCGAGCGCCCGGTACTCAGTGTTGATCACTTCGAGATCATCGAGCAGAGCGTTCATCTGCACCTGGACTTCCGCTGCCTGTTCCGCCTGTACCACCAACAGCTGTTCGAGCTCATCGGTGAGGCGTGACCGATCCTCCTGAAGCGAGACGAGCAGGTTGACCGCGTCGAGATCCTCGTCGACCAGAGCATCGAGATAGGCGCTGCGGGCACCGAGGATGCCGATCGACTCGGGGCTCATCGCGGAGATCGCCGACGTGCTCGAGCCGAAGTTGAGGTACATGTCGAGCGCCCGCTCCTTGGCGGCCAGCTCGGCGAGGGCGATCTCGCGGTCACGATTGGCGATGTCGGCCTCGATCCGCCCGATCCGCGCCAGGGTGTGGTCCTGCTGCAAGGCGATGAAGTCCAGTTGGGCGAGGCGCTCATCCACCTCGGACTGCTTGGCGTTGACGCGGCCACGCGCCTCGTCGAGTTGGGCGCGGGTCACCTCGGCGGAAGCGGCAATGGTCTGGCCGATCACCGCGGTGAGAACCACGGTGACAATGGCGAACCGTCGCCAGGACGAGAGAGGGGCAGGAGCCAACTCGGCCATACGCACGGCGAGGTTACCCACGCAGGGAAATTGCGAGACAGATCAACAGACGGACACGAGGATCGAATACGGGTTGGCGAGGGCACCGAAGAGCGAGCCACCCGGGTACCACCCGAAGTGGAGGTGGGGCGTGCTCGCATTGCCGGTGGCACCCACGTACCCGACCCGCTGCCCCGCCTCGACCCTGGAACCCGTCGACACGGTCGCCGCTGACGCCAGGTGCGCGTAGTACCACAGCCCGCCACTGTCGCCCAGGATGTACAACTGGTTGCCGCCGGAGCCGTGCCAGTTGACCTGATACACCTGTCCGGCCTCGATGGCGACCAGCGGGGTCCCGTTGGGTGCCATCAGGTCCTGGCCGGAGTGGGTGCGCCCTCCATCCCGGGGGGCACCCCAGGTGTCGGTGAATGAGTGAGCGCCGTCCACCGGACATACCCGGGTCCCGGCCGGCTGGGACGGTACCGAAGGTGGAGGGGCCACGGTCGTGGGAGGAGCGCCCGTGGTAGGCGGCGTGCCACCGGAGGGGGGCGTGGTGGTGGTGGTCGTCGCCAGGGCCAGAAGCTCCTGCCGGCGACGCTCCTCCTCCTCCCGCCGGATGCGCTCGGCTTCCTGCGCGTCCCACGCCGACTTGACCGTCTGATAGCGATCGTTGGCGTCCTCCAGGCGTGTGTAGATCTCGTCGATGAGCGCCTCCATCTCGACGAGCAACTCGGCCTGCTCGGCGAGCGATGCGTCGACGAGTTCACGTTGCTGTTCGTAGTCGCGCCGCGAGGCCTCGAGGGTGTTCACCGCCTGCCGGTCGGTGGTGGCCACCGAGTCGTAGTAGACAAGCCGGGCAGGGAACGCCCCGACGTCGGCGACCGACACCAGAACCGAGCGGGTGGCTCCGGCCGTCATGTACATCTCGGCCGCGTGATCGAGGGCATCCCGCCGCGCCCGATCCAGATCCCGCTCTCTGGCGGTCAGCTCCACCAACATCCGGTCGAGGCGGTCGCGCAGCACCGCCTCCCGAGCCACCGCCGCGTCGTACTGAGCGGTCTGACTCTGCAGCATGTCGGACACACTCCGCAGCTCCCGACGCGCCGAGTCGACCTCAGCCGGTGTGACCTCGGCTCCGACCGGAATCACCGGCAGTCCGACGAGCAGGACGACGGCGATCGGCAGCCAGCGCCTCATGGCAGGTCCTCGTAGAGGGCTGGCGAGTACCCATCGATCACGGTCGCATCGGCGCGACCATCCGCCACGAGCGCGCGGAGGTGGGCCGCCACCGAGACGGCAGCGACCGGATGGAGCGCCGGGTCGACGTCCTGATAAACCATGGTCACGATCCCATCGACCGATGTCGCCCCATCATGAAGCGCTCTCACGATCTGACGTTCCCGGTCGAGTCGGTGGGCCAGGTAGGCGGCCAGCACGTCGTCGGGCTGGTCGATCACCGGGCCATGACCCGGGTACAGCCGACGTAACCCGGTGCCGAGGAGCCGCTCGAGAGAGGCCATGTAGGCGCCCATGTCTTCGACCACGACCGTCGATCCACCCATCACGTGGTCCCCGGTGAACAGGTCGTCGCCGAGCCGGAAACAGATCGAGTCGGGGGTGTGACCCGGCGTCTCCACCACGCGCAGCGACAGATCACCCACGGCGATCTCATCGCCATCGGTCACCGTCCGATCGGCGGCGAAGTCCGGGCCGTCCCCGAATCCGACGGCCGGGATCCCGAACTCCTCGGCGAGCGGGTTCGCAGCCGGTGCGTGGTCGGGGTGGGTATGGGTGACCAGCACCGCCACCGGACGGGAGCCCGCCACCGCGGCGCGGATGGCATCGCCGTGCTCGTCCGAGCGAGGCCCCGGATCGACGATGGCCGACTCTCCTCCATCATCCACGATCCACGTGTTGGTTCCCGGACCTGTCATCAGGCCCGGATTCGGCGCGAGGATGCGTTCAACGGCCACGGACGGTCTCGGATCGCGAGGGTGACCCCGGCACGACGACACGAACGGCGCCATCCGGGTCTGACACGAGCACCGGTTCGATGGGATGCGGTTCCGCCGCTGCCGCGTGGGCCAGGATCGCTTCCACATCGCCCAGATCGGCCAGCAACTCCAGGTGGACACGGGTGGGAAGCTCGATCAGCCACTCGCCGGCAGCGGCGCGATCGAGGGCGAGTAATGGCCTCACCCACTCGGGTTCGAACACTTCGATGTCATCGGTACGCGCCGTGGCATCGGCCGGGACCGCAGCGACGAAGAACCGGGTGTCGAATCGCTTGGGGAGGCCTGCAGGGGTGATCCAATTGCTCAGGTAGTGCAACCGCTCCGCATCGAGCATCGCCCCACGCTCGGCGAGGGCGGCGAACAGTGCCTCTCCCCCGGGTAGGGGCTCGTCAACCCCCGGCCGCGTCAGGGCGAGCCCGGCCTCTTCACACAACTCGCGTAACGCGGCGGCCCTCCACGGGAGCTCCTCGGCGTCCCCGCTCCAGCGCACGACCCCTGCCGCAGCGGCACCGCGATCGGCGTCGTCCACGGATCCACCGGGAAACACCCTCGCCCCGGCCATGAAGCGGGCAGACCGATCCCGCCGCACCAGCAGGGTCTGCACGCCGTCGGCAGCGGGACGAACCGCGATGACGGTTGAAGCCGGGCGTGGACGAACGACGGCGGAGCCTGCGGGGGACACAAGCCGAATATAGGTCGGTTCCCGGGTTGTGAACACCCCCGACAGCTGCGGGAGTGTGTCG
Source organism: Acidimicrobiia bacterium (assembly GCA_040902765.1). Lineage (NCBI taxonomy): Bacteria > Bacillati > Actinomycetota > Acidimicrobiia > Acidimicrobiia bacterium. The sequence continues at coordinate 109,196 of JBBDWO010000002.1, forward strand.
ACCTATTCGGCGGAGGTAGCAGCGAGGCGACGCGACACCACCTGCCGGCGCTCCAATTCGGTGAGGCCGCCCCAGATGCCGTAGGGCTCGCGGATCTCCACCGCGAACTCGAGGCACGGCCCCTGGACGGGACAGACCCGGCAGATCGCCTTGGCCCGTTCCTCACGACGCTCCCGATCATCCTTGCGTTCCACCGTGCTCGGTGGGAAGAACAAGTACGAATGGTTGCCCCTACACAGACCGTTCACCTGCCATGAACGATCCATCGCACCGATTTCGAGCACTACCGCCTCCTCGATCCCCGCAGCCGCCAGCGGCGGCGACGCTAGCAGGGGGTGCTCGTAAGGGCCAGGGAAAAGATGCCTGGGCCCTTCTCGGCACGACGTTGTCAGGTCAGTTCGGATCGACGAGGAGCACCACCCCGCGAACCGCGACCACCGTCACCCGATCGCCGTTACCGATGCCTGCCGCCCTGGTGGCTCGGGCCTTCCAGCGGGCGCCATCGAGATCCACCAGACCCTCAGGATCGAGAGCACCCAGCGCCGTGCCAGTCCGACCGATCAGGTGGTCCCGGCCGATGGTCTGGGTGGCGAAGCGGGTTCGGGCGACCGTCGTCAGGGCGATCCCGAAGAAGGCGACGGTGGCGAGGACTATCAACACCACGGTCCACCAGGACGGGGTGAGGGTCTCGTCGCCGCCGACGAAGCGAAAGCCGGCGAACCCGAGCAGGAGCGTGCCGAGGACGCTCTTCCAACCCAGATCGTTGCGTTGAAACTCGACGACGTAGAGCACCACCGCCAGGACCGCGGCGCCGACGGCCGGCCACCACACCGGCAGGGTCGCCATCCCGTGTCCGGCGAGGAGCAACATGCTCGCCGCGATGGCGGCGACGATGCCCGGACCGGCTGCGTAGAACTCGAAGACGATGAGGGCGAGCCCGAAGACGAGGAAGGCGAACACGGTCGCCGGTTGGGTTCCAACGGCGAGCACTCGATCGACCAGACCGGGTTCGATGAACCGCACCTGATGGAGCGGCACGATCGACGCCACACCATCCACCACCTCGGTACGGGCCGTCTCGAGGGTCACCGTCTCGCCGGCCACGACGACCTCCATGCCGTGGAGTCCGACCACGAACTGACCTATCGAAGGGGCAACGAGATCGACCAGGCTGACGATCGGGCTCTCACCCACCACCACCTGACCACCTCGGACTTCCGATGGCAAGGAAGGAGCGAACTCGTCGACCATCGTGTCGTCGTCGCCGCCGGCCACGACCGGCAGGGCCGGCCCGATGACCGTACCGGGGGCGGCGCCAGTGACCGGAGCCGCCGCCATCACCAGAGCCGCGCCCCCGCGTGCCGACGCCGGTGCCGGCCCCAACCACACGGCGAGAGGTACCGGCGGATCGGACACGACCTGGAGCAGGCCGGCGATGTCATCGGACAACACCACGCCCGGATCCATCTGCAGGACGACGAGGTGGGCATCGGATTCGAGCACCGCACCCACCACGAAGTCGATCGCCCGAGCATCGAGGTTGCCACGGACCACGATCACATCGACCCTCGAGTCGGTGCCCGCGCTTGCCGAGACGGTGAGCAGGCCGACAGCACACACGACGATGAACAGGAGCAGCCGACGCAGCATGCCCCCATGGTACGAGCGATGTCGAGCGGCGAAGGCGGGCCGCTAGCCTGACCTCCGATGCCGTCCATCCTCCTCGTCGCCGATACCCCGTGGATCGTCAACGACGTGCTGGCGAGCCTTGCCGACCGGTCGTATGAGATCACCCATCTGGACGACCCCCGCCAGATCACAGACCGGCTCGCCGCCGACAGACCTGACGCCGTCCTGGTCGACCTTCAGATCGGTTCGATGGGCGGCATGGCCGTGTGTCGCGAGGTCAGGGCCACGGGCGACGACGCACCGCCGGTGATCCTGTTGCTCGACCGCGACGCCGACTCGTTCCTGGCAGGGCGCTCCGGAGCGGTCGCCGCAGTCCGCAAACCCTTCTCGTCAGACGCGCTCCGCGCCGCCATCAACGCCGCCGTTGGCGCCGGCACTCCCGCCTAGCTCACCGGCAGGCGCCCCCGTCGTCAACACACGCGACGTGAGCGGAACAGCCGTTGGGAAGCACTACGCTTCCGCCCCTACGGGACGTGGCGCAGCTTGGTAGCGCGCATCGTTCGGGACGATGAGGTCGCCGGTTCAAATCCGGCCGTCCCGACCTCAGGAGGCGCGATTCGCAATTCGCGGTTCGCAATTCGCAAGACGAAGAAGAGAGGTCACGGCGGCGATCAACCCCTGATCGCCCGTCCGGTGTTCCGGCGAATCGCGAATTGCGCATCGCGAATCGCGGCCAATAGCTCTTAGCTATTGGCCAACTCGACTATTTGCACCGCGTTGAGGGCTGCGCCTTTGCGCAGGTTGTCCCCGACGGCCCACAGCGACACGCCGCCCGGACGACCCAGGGTGGCCCGGACCCGGCCGATGAGCACCTCGTCGATCCCTGCTGCATCCAGAGGGGTCGGCACCTTGTCGTGCCACACTTCGACCCCGGCGACGGCGGCCATCAGGCCGACCGCCTCCACGGGATCTACGGACCGTGAGAACCAGGCCGTGGCCGCCACCCCGTGACCGGCGACCACGGGAACGCGAACACACGTTGGCTCTACCAGCACGGACGGCGCATCGAGGATCTTGCGGGTCTCGTTCACCAGCTTCATCTCCTCGTCGGTGTAACCGCCTTCGACCGCTCCGCCGGCGAACGGCACCACGTTCCAGCCGATCGGCCGCGGATACACGCCCTCGGGCGGCTCGGTCCAACTCCCTGTCCGAAGAGCATCCGGATCGGCGCCGAGGTGGGCGGCCTGCTCGAGGAGCGTGTCCACGCCCTTCTGCCCCGACCCCGACACCGACTGGTACGAGGTCGCCACCAACTCCTCGAGGCCCGCGGCGCGGTGCAGGGGCGCCACCGCCATCAGCAGCACCATCGTCGTGCAATTGGGGTTGGCGATGATCCCCTGATGGGTGGCGATCGCACCGTCGTTGACGCCGGCGACGACCAGGGGAACACCCGGGTCCATCCGCCATGCCGAGGAGTTGTCGACCACCAACGCGCCGGCCTCGGCGAACCGACGCGCATGGAGGCGCGACCGATCGGCGCCCGCTGAGAAGAGAGCAACCTCCAACCCGGCGGGATCGGCGTCGGCGAGATCCTCCACCACGACCGGACCCCATGCAGTGTGGACGGTGCTACCGGCCGATCGCTCCGAGGCCATCAGACGGAGTCGGTCCACGGGGAAGGCGCGCCGCTCGAGGGTGGCGAGCATCTCCCGGCCGACCGCGCCCGTGGCTCCGACGACGGCGACCGTGGTCATGATGCGGTGGCCATCGTCGGCGGCTGGAATGCGTCGTGGAGCAGACGGACCGCTTTGGGAGCGTCGTCCTCGTCGATCAGACACGACACCCTGATCGACGACGTCGTGATCATGTCGATGTTGATACCGGCGTCACCGAGGATGCGGAACATGTCGGCGACCACCTGCGGATGGGAACGCATCCCGGCGCCGACGATGGACACCTTGGCGACCCGGTCGTCGACCTCCACGCCCGTCGACGAGATCTCGGTGGCGACGCCGTCGAGGAGCGGCCGGATGGTCGCCACTTCGCCGCGCGCCACGGTGAACGAGATGTCCGTCACTCCCGCACTCGACTGGTTCTGCACGATCGTGTCCACCGAAATCCCGGCACCCGCCAGGGCACCGAACAGAATGGCGGCGACCCCGGGCGTGTCAGGCACGGCGCGCAGCGTCACCTTCGACAGGGAGGTGTCGTGCGCCACCGCGCTCACCAACGCCTGTTCCATGGTCATCTCCTTGACCCACGTCCCCTCGCCCTCGTCGAAGGACGACCTGACGTGGATGGGAACGGAGTACCTCATGCCGAACTCTACGGACCTCCCCATCAGTACCTGGGCACCGGCTGCGGCCAACTCGAGCATCTCCTCGTACGAGATCTCATCGAGCTTGCGAGCCTCGGGGATCAACCGGGGATCGGCGGTAAACACACCGGCAACGTCGGTAAGGATCTCGCACTCGTCGGCTCCGAGAGCAGCGGCGAAGGCAACCGCGGTAGCGTCGGAGCCCCCTCGCCCCAGCGTGGTGATCTCCTTGGTGTCGGGATTCACCCCCTGGAAACCAGCGACGATCATCACCTTTCCGGCGGCGAGCCCCTCTTCGACGCGAAACGGCCGGATGTCCTTGATCCTCGCCTGCCCGTGCGACATGTCGGTGAGGATGCCCGCCTGCGAGCCGGTCAGGCTCAGCGCTTCGACGCCCTGATCCCGGATCGCCATCTCGAGCAGCGCCATCGAGATCCGCTCCCCGGCCGTGAGCAGCATGTCGAGGGCCCGCGGGTGTGGGCTGTCGCTCACCTGGCGGGCCATGGCGAGCAGTTCGTCGGTGGTGTGCCCCATGGCCGACACGATGACGACCACGGAGTCGCCGGAGCGCCGTCGATCCGCCACCCTGCGGGCGACGGCACGGATCCGGTCGGGGTCACCGACCGAGGTACCGCCGTATTTCTGAACGACGAGAGCCATCGGCGCGAGCGTACCGGCGCCACCCCGCTAGCCCGGTGCAACCGCCGACGCGATCGATGGGCACCGAGCGCCGGTAACCTCGTCCCCGTGTTGCGCCGTACCGTCAGCCTCCTCGCCCTGGTCACCGTCGTCGCCGTCTCGTGCGGCGGCGACTCGGGTGGCCCACCGGTCACCTCGGCCGAGTACACGGCCTTCCGGAACCAGCCCACCGCCTGTGGAGCCACGGCTCCGCCCGAAGCGCGGGCCATGGAGTTCGACGCCCCCGAAGACCAGGGCCTGACGGGAACCGTTCGGGTGCGGCTCGATACGTCTTGTGGACCGATCACCCTCGACCTGTTCCCCGACGTGGCCCCGCAGGCGGTGAACAGCTTCGTGTTCCTCGCCCGAGCCGGGTACTTCGACGGCACGGTGTTCCACCGCATCGTCCCGGGATTCGTGATTCAGGGCGGTGACCCGACCGCGGCCGGGACCGGCAACCCTGGCTATCGCCTGCCCGACGAACTGCCCCCGGAAGGATTCGCCTACGGCCCCGGCGTGGTGGCGATGGCCAACTCCGGTCCCGACTCGGCAGGAAGTCAGTTCTTCATCGTGGTCGCCGACATCCAACTACCGGCCGCCTACACCGTGTTCGGCGGCTTCGTCGACGGAGCCGATGCCATCGCCGCGATCCTCGCCGTACCGCTGGCGGTGAACTCCCGCGGCGAGCGCAGCGTCCCCCTCGAGACGGTCTACATCGAATCGCTGACCGTCGAGGGCTGATGGCCGTCGACCTGCACACGCACTCGGACTACTCGGACGGCTCCGACACCCCGTCGAGGATCGTCGAACTCGCCGTGGCCGCCCGCCTCACCGCGGTCGCCCTCACCGACCACGACGGCATCGACGGCAACGCCGAGGCGATAGCGGCGGGAGAGGGTCGCATCGAGGTGATCGCCGGGGTGGAGCTGTCGGTGGCGTGGGGCGACCGGGCCGTCCACCTCCTCGGCTACTGGATCGAGCCCGACACCCCCATCGCCGAGCTCCTCGCCGACATCCGGGGCAACCGGGATGAACGGAACCGGGCGATGGTCGCCGCGCTCGTCGACCTCGGTGTCGACATCACCGAGGACGACATCGCCATCGAAGGGGGCCGGGGTTCGGTGGGACGGCCCCATATCGCCGCGGTCCTCGTCCAGAAGGGCGTCGTCGCCACCATCGCCGACGCCTTCGACCAGTACCTCGCCGCCGGCAGACCCGCCTATCGGGGACGACTGCGCCTGGATCTTCCGGAGGCAGTCGACCTGATCCACCGGTCGGGCGGCGTGGCCGCAGTAGCCCACCCGCACACCATCGCCGATCGAGAGATCGAGTTCCTCGACCTCTTCGAACGACTCACCGGTCTCGGCGTCGACGGTGTCGAGTGCCACTACGGGGAGTACGCCCCCGACCTCAGGGACCGCCTGGATCGTCATGCCCGTTCCCTGGGCCTCGTCCCCACCGGGGGCAGCGACTACCACGGCACGTATAAGCCCGGGCTCGCCGTGGGCACCGGAAGAGGCGATCTGACAGTCCCCGACACGGCCGTCACCGAGCTCCTGGAGCGTCGAACTACGGGCTAAGGAGGGCGCCGGAAGCTGCCGATAGGGGATGTCTTGGCTAACAACACATCCCCCCGGCCCCGCAAGAGGGAAGGACCGGTCGATTACCGGTCTGCCCGCCTTGCCTTCCAGCGCTCCCGCGCTGCGATGGCGTTCGCCCTCCTCGGCGTCGCCGCCTTCGGCATCGTGCGCCAGGTCCCGGGCAGTGTTCTCAAGGCTTTGGTCATCGGGTTCGTGGTTGTCGACGCCCTGGTTCGGGCCCACAGCAAAGGTGGCCCGCTGACTCCGCTGGCGGTAGATGCCCTGGCCGCAGGAGCGGTCCTCGGTGTGGGCACCCAGGGTGGCATCGCCTTGGTCGCCTTCGGCGCCTACGCCGTCGCCGCCGCCATCACCTTCACCGGCATCCGCGGCCTCCTCGTCGTCGGCGTGGCGTCGGCGGTCGGTGTCGCCATCCGCTTCGCCATCGGCACCGCAGCGGTGATCACGCCAACGACCACCGCGATCCAGTGGACGGAGGCGTCACTCTGCCTCGGAGCCCTGGCGCTGACCCTCATGGCAGGCACCCGCCGCATGGAGGCGGCCCGTGCCCGCCAGCAGGCGGTGATCAACGCCGAGCGCCGCGCATCGGAGATGAAGAACGAGTTCGTGGCCATGGTCACCCACGAACTGCGCACGCCACTCACCACCATCGCCGGGTTCGCCATGACCATGAAGGACGGATGGCGTGACCTGGACCCAGACGAGGTCGATGAATTCCTGCGCATCGTCGTCGGTGAGGCCGAGCACCTGGGCAACCTCGTGGAAGACGTCCTCGCCATCCCGCGCCTGGAAGCGGGAAACCTGCTGCTCGACGCCACCGACTTCCAACTGCGTCCGGCGGTCTACAAGATCGTCGACCTCCTGTACCCGGCCGGCGGCGAACGGTCGGCTGCGGTGACCATCGGCGGCAACGTCAACGTCTGTGCCGATCCGAACCGGGTCGAGCAGGTGCTGCGCAACCTCCTGGAGAACGCCCGTAAGTACGGTGGCGACCAGGTGAGCATCGAAGCGACACCGACCGGCGACGACTATCAGATCGTCATCGCCGACAACGGCTTCGGTGTCTCGGTGGAGGACCGCGACCGGATCTTCGGAACTTTCGAACAGGCGCGACAGGGACACTCCCGAACCCAGTCGGGATTCGGGCTCGGGTTGGCGGTGGCGAAGCACCTGATCGAGGCGATGGGTGGGCGGATCTGGTACGAGCCGGGATTCCCAGTCGGCGCTCGATTCTGCTTCACCCTCCCACGGGCCGTCGCCGACGCCGAGCCGCAGCCACAAGCGGCGAGCGGCAAGGAGTCGTCCGACGCGTAGGGGTCAGGTGGGTGGCGCCGGAGACCGCCGCAGACCGTCGATCTCGTCGGCGAACGGCGAGGTCACCTCTCGGGGACGGCCCGACATCACCCAGGCGCTCTGAACCGGTCGAGGTGCTGGCACCGACCGCGTCGCGGTCAGCTCCTCCTCGAAGACGGCGAGGGCGGCGAGCACCGCAGCGGCCTCGAGGGAGCCCACCCCACCGTCGAAGTCGAAACTCATGCGCTCACCTCCACGAGCTCGACGAGAGTACCGCCGAACGCATGGGGATGGACGAAGGCGATCCGATGCCCGCCGCCACCGACGCGCGGCTGCTCGTCGACCAGCTCGGCTCCCTGGGAACGGAGGTCGTCGAGAGCCCCGTCGATGTCGGCCACCTGAATCGCCACGTGGTGGAGTCCCTCACCGCGCTTGGCGACGAAGCGCCCGACGGGACCGTCAGGCGAGAGCGGCATCAGGAGCTGAAGATACGAGCCGCCCAGCGGGATCATGGCCTCCTCGACATCCTGACTCTGCACAATCTCGCGATACAGCGGTTCCACGCCAAAGAAGGCGCGAAACCGCTCGATCGCCGCATCGAGATCTCGCACAGCAATTGCGGTGTGGTGCAGATTGAGAGGGAGCATGGGGAAAGGAGGCTACCGGCTACCGGCTACCGGCTGCCCGGATGACGGGTGACGGGTGACGGGCAACAGGCAACAGGCAACAGGTCACGGGAAACTGGCCACCGGCAACCGGTAACGTCTCCTCATGCCCACTGTCATCGCTTCGGCCGTTCGCACACCGATCGGACGCTTTGGGGGAGCCTTCAAGGACATGAGCGCCGTCGACCTCGGCAGCGCTGCCATCGCCGCCGCGCTGGACCGCTCCGGGGTGGATCCGGCACGGCTCGACGAGGTCCTGTTCGGACACGTCCTCCAGGCCGGTGCGGGTCAGATCACCTCGCGTCAGGCAGCGGTCGGCGCCGGGGTTCCGATGACCGTGCCCGCCACGACCATCAACAAGGTGTGCCTGAGCGGCATGTCGGCGATCGCCATCGCCGATCGCGCCATCCGACTCGGCGAGGCATCCCTCGCCGTCGCCGGCGGGATGGAGTCGATGAGTACTGCCCCATATGTGCTGCCGACCGCCCGGTGGGGAGCCCGCATGGGTGACACCACCCTCGTCGACGTGATGACCCACGACGGCCTGTGGTGTGCCTTCGACAAATGCACCATGGGCGAGTCGTCCGACCTCCGCAACGCTACCCTCGGCATCGGGCGCGAGGAGCAGGACGAGTGGTCGGCGGCCAGCCACGCCCGGGCCGCCGCCGCCGACACCACCGCCGAGGTCGTCCCGGTTCAGGTCCCCCAGCGCAGGGGCGACCCGGTGACCGTCACCAACGACGAGGGGATCCGCCAGGAGGCCAACCTCACCTCGCTGAGCGCCCTCCGGCCGGCCTTCGCCCCCGACGGCTCCATCACGGCCGGCAACGCCTCACAGATCTCCGACGGGGCCGCGGCTCTGGTACTCGCCGACGCCGATGCGGCCGCCGCCGCCGATCTCCCGATACTGGCCAGGGTGATTGCGTACGGTCAGGTGGCGGGCCCGGACGCGACCCTGCACGAGCGACCTGCCGAGGCGATCCAGGTGGCGCTCAAGAGGGCGGGGATGGCGGTCTCGGACCTCGATCTCGTCGAGATCAACGAGGCGTTCGCCGCCGTCGCTCTATGGTCGACGCGCCTGCTTGGGCTCGACCACGACCGGGTCAACGTCCACGGAGGTGCCGTCGCTCTCGGCCATCCGCTCGGAGCGACCGGCGCCCGCATCGTGGTCACGCTCATCAACGCATTGCGCCTCAGAGGTGGCGGCGTCGGCGTCGCCGCGCTGTGCGGTGGCGGGGGCCAGGGCGATGCGCTCGTGGTCGAGGTCGCCGGATGACCGATCTCCCCGCCGACAGGAATCTCGCCCTCGATCTGGCCAGGGTCACCGAGGCCGCGGCGATGGCCTCTGCCCGGTACCAGGGGCGCGGCGACAAGGAGCGGGTCGACCAGGCTGCCGTCGACGCAATGCGCGCCGTCCTCGAGACCGTCGACATGGACGGTGTGGTCGTCATCGGCGAGGGTGAGAAGGACCACGCCCCGATGCTCTACAACGGCGAGCGAATCGGCAACGGAAACCCACCGCAGGTGGACATCGCCGTCGACCCGGTGGACGGCACCGAACTCACCGCCAACGGCGGACCGGGGGCACTGGCAGTGATGGCACTGGCCGAGCGCGGAACGATGTATGCCCCGGGACAACTCGTATACATGGACAAGATCGCGGTAGGTGAGGAAGCCAGGGGGTCCATCGACCTCGAGGCACCGGTCGAGGAGAACCTGCGAAGCATCGCCCGGGCACTCGGGAAGGACGTCGACGACCTGACCGCCATCATCCTCGACCGGCCTCGCAACGAACGGCACATCGCGGCCGTCCGTGCCGCCGGGGCACGCATCCGGCTGATCCCGGACGGAGACATCTCCGCGGCTACCGCCACTGCCTTCCCCGAGTCGGGGATCGACGTGCTCCTCGGCATCGGCGGATCCCCCGAGGCAGTCATCGCCGCTTGCGCGCTCGTGTGCATGGGGGGCGAGATGCAGTGCCGGCTGTGGCCCCGGGACGACTCGGAGCGTCGCTACGCCGCCGAGGCCGGGCTCGACCTCGATGAGATCATCGACCTGCGGGGCCTCGTGTCGGGAGAGGACGTGTTCTTCGCCGCCACCGGCGTCACCGATGGCGAACTCCTCGACGGCGTTCGTTACACCCCGGGGGGTGCCCGCACGCACAGTGTGGTGATGCGGTCGAAGACGGGGACGATCCGCTTCATGGAGGCAGAGCACCGTTTCGATCGGCTCGGCGAGGTGACCAGCGCCTACGAGCCGATCATCGACTCGATCCAGTCGTCGTAGCGCGGGGCCACCTCTCCCCAGTCGAACCGGCCGGTGATCGCGCGCAGCCCCTCGGCGACGCGTCGGGTGCCTTCGATGTCCTCCACCGCCGCCCTCAAGAGCTCGACGGCGTGAGCGGGCCCCCGATACAACGCGCGGTCATGGAGTTCGATCGGGACGCGCTCGGGGTACACCAGGCGGTCGGGGAGCACCGGGAAGGCCCCGGCATGCATCGCCTCGACCACCGACACCCCGAAGAACTCCTGATGGGCCGTGCTGACCACGATGTCGGCGGTGACGAGCAGCCGGTCGTACTCGTCGCGGGTGAGGAACCGGTCGACGACGACCCGATCGCCGAGTCGGTCGATGAGTGGGCGGTACTCGTCGCCCTGGCCGACGAACCGTTCGCCGGCGAGCGCCACGCGATAGTCGACGCTCTCTGCAAGATCGAGACACAGGTCGAGGAACGCCTCGGGAGCCTTGTCGGGGTCCCAGCGGTGGTTCCACACCAGCAGTGGCGGCGACCCGTGGTCCGGACGGTGGGAGTCGAGCCGCCTCAGGTCGATTCCCACCGGGAGCACCTCCGACCTGGCTGCCACCGATTCGATGAGGTGATGCTGGCGTCGGTCGGGGAAGGAGTTGAGGAACCCGGGCAGGGCGGCGAACAGCGAGTCCCGGTGGAACGCCGAGTTGAAGGCCACCCGATCGGCAGCGAGCAGCGAAGTCCAGGCGATCAACCCGAGTCGCTGCTCCGTGGTGGTCCGACCGCTCGTCGGGTAGGTGATCTGGTTCTCGTGCAGGTAGAGCCCGCACGGCGCATCGACCTGGCGGCGAACCAGCCCGAGGAGCCCGGCCACGTCGGTCATCGAGGTGGCGAGGATCGCGTCCGGCGCCCCGTGCTCGGCGATGTGATCGACCACGGCCTCGGCGAGGGTGGGCGCCGAGCCACTCAGCCGCCACTTCCAGAACTGCCCCTCGTGACTGACGATGTGCACCCGGTGGCGAGAGGCGGCGGCATAGCCCGACGCCCACTGGGCGTGCGATCCCGAGTGATACGGAGAGACGAGCAGGACCGAACGGCCCGACGACTCGGTCACATCTCGCGACGACCGCTGAGTGCCCTTCCGAGTGTGATCTCGTCGGCGTAGTCGAGGTCGCCGCCGACGGGAAGGCCGGCGGCGAGCCGGGTCACCAGGACACCGAGCGGCTTGAGCAGCTTGGCCAGGTAGAGGGCGGTGGTGTCACCCTCCACGGTCGGATTGGTGGCGACGATCACCTCCTTGACCTCCTCCTGCTCGATCCGTGCCACCAACTCGCGGACCTTGAGCTGCTCGGGACCAACGCCCTCGATCGGCGAGATAGCGCCGCCGAGGACGTGATACCGACCCCGGAACTCCTGGGTGCGCTCCACGACGACAATGTCCTGGGCGCGCTCGACGACGCATATTCCGGAGGTGTCGCGACGCGGGTCACGACAGATGGTGCACTCCTCGACGTCGGTGACGTTGAAGCATCGGGAGCACGGCCGCACCGTCTCTCGCATCGAGACGACCGCTTCGGCGAGGCGGCGAGCGTCGGCCTCCTCCGTATTGAGGAGATGGAAGGCGAGCCGCTGCGCCGACCGCTGGCCGATGCCGGGTAGTCGCGCCAGCTCGTCGATGAGTCGCTGCACCGGAGCCTCGAACATTCCGGTCAGGGTACTTCAGAGCCAATAGCTCAGAGCAGACATAAGTACTTGGTATTTGGTACTTGGACACCGCGCGGATCAGGGCCGGCCCGTTCTGACTCTCCTCCCCCGCAGGGGGAGGTGGCAGCGGCCGGAGGCCGATGACGGAGGGGGAGGCCAAACGCGTCGCGAGGCCCACGTAGGACCACCCTCCCCCCTCCCCTCCGGTCGCTGCGCTCCCTACGGGACTCCCCCCTTCGGGGGGAGAAAGTTTTCCCGCCCATACCCACCCGCACTCGCGCCGGCTACCAAATACCAAGTACGGCGCCGGAGGCGCCTGCTACTACTCGACCACTTCGCCGCCGAGGAGGTCGAGCACTAAGGCCGTGGGGTCGATGGCTCCTTCATCGGACTCCACGAGGTCGCCTTTGTCGGGGGCCCGCTCCTCGACCGTCGGTACGACCGGTGCCGCTGCCGGGGCATTGCCATCGGCCTCGTAGGTGAACCCCACCTTGCCACCGGCGACCTCGGCGAGCGCGGCGGTCACGACATCGGCAAGGCCACGGTCCTCGATCAGCTGGTCACGATGGAACGGGCCGGGCACCGTGATCACGAGCTTCGAGCCGTCCACTCGCACGGGCCTGGCGTCGCGAAAGACGGCGAAGCGCCGCGGCCCCGCCGCCTCCCGCACCCGGGTGACCACCATCGGCCACTTCTCGATGAACGCGGCCAGGTCCAGATCCGTCGCCGGTGCCGCCTCGGGCTCGGCAGACGGCGCCGCGTCGACCAGGTCTTCAGCGGCCTCGGACCCGTCATCGTCCGCGGCGACTTCCGAGACCTCGGCCTCCGCGGGACTCGCAATCGGCTCAGCGTCGGACCCGGACACAGCCGCTGCGGAGGGCTTGGGTCGGTCCGGTTGCACCGTCGGCGGAACACCGCGCTTCACTCTCTCCTCGAGACGGTCCAGTCTGCTGATCAAGGACGGAACGTCAGGGGACGTCTCCGGACGGCTCATCTTGAGGAGAGTGAGTTCGACGATCAGGCGTTCCTCACGGCCGTCGCGCAGATCCGACAGGGCGGCGCCGAGCAGGTCGATGCAGCGGAGCACGTCGGCGGCACCGACCTTCGTAGACAGCGATCGCCACTCGGCGACGACGTCGGCAGGCTCGTCGACGATCTCCTCGACGTTCGGGGCGTACTGGACCAGGAAGAGCCCCCGGAACTGCTCGAGCAGCTCGGCGGTGAATCTCCGCAGGTCCGCACCCACCGAGGCGACCTCCGACACGAGGGTCAGCGCGGCCGCCGCGTCCTGAGCCGCCACCGCGGCCACGACGCGACCGAACACCTCCGAGTCGGCGAGACCCAGCGCTCGTGCCACCTTCTTCGGCGCGACCGCGCCCTCGCCCATGGCGGCTACCTGCTCCAGCAGGCTCAACGCATCTCGGGCGCTGCCCGTGGCATGACGAACGATCAGGGCGAGACCGTCCGTGGACGCCTCTATCCCCTCGGCGCCGGCGACTGCCGCCAGATGGGTGACCAGCGCCTCCGACCCGATGGCGTGGAAGTCGAACCGCTGTGCTCGGCTCCGAATCGTGTCGGGGAGCTTGTACGGCTCGGTGGTGGCCAGGACGAAGTGGGCGTGCTCGGGCGGCTCCTCGAGTGTCTTGAGCAGCGCGTTCGACGCGGCTCGCGACAGCATGTGCGCCTCGTCCAGGATGTAGACCCGTCGCGCCCCCCCGACACTCGCCACAGTGCCGACGTTGACCCGGATCTCGCGTACGTCCTCGACCTTGTTGTGTGAGGCCGCGTCGAGCTCGACCACATCCATCGACGTGCCGGCGGTGATGCTCACGCAGGAGTTGCACACGTTGCAGGGCTCACCGCCGGGCTGGAGATCGGCACAGTTGATCGCCTTGGCGAGGATGCGGGCCGTCGTCGTCTTCCCGGTGCCCCGCGGCCCAGCGAACAGGTAGGCGTGGGCGACCTTGCCGGCGATGACCTCCCCGGCGAGCGTCTCGGTGACGTGAGCCTGGCCGACGACCTCGGAGAAGAGCTGGGGTCGGTACTTGCGGTACAACGCCTGATAGTCGCTCACGGCGCTGAGGGTACAGCGGGCAGGCGACAGACGGCAGACAGCAGAGCAAGCTCAACGCTCAACGCTGAACGCCAGAGGGCTGCCGGCTACCGGCTACCGGCTGCCTGGGTAGTACCATCTGGCTCGTGCCTTCCGGCACATTCCCCTTTAGGAGAACACACATATGCGGATGAGAAACCTGTTGGCCGTCGCGGCCATGGTCTCGCTCATCGCCGCCGCCTGTGGCGACGACGAGGGCACGACCACCACCGCGGCCGCCGACCTGACACAGACGGCGGGGGTGCTGACCGTAGGGTCGGACATCCCCTGGGAACCCTTCGAGTTCTATGGCGACGACGGCGAGCTGACCGGCTTCGACGTCGAGCTGATCGAGGAGATCGCCAGCCGCCTCGACCTCGAGGTCGAGTGGGTGGAGACCGCCTTCGACACGATCTTCACCCAGCTGGCCACCGGTACGTTCGACGTCGTCGCCTCCGGCGCGACGATCACTCCGGAGCGTGCCCAGCAGGTGGACTTCACCAACCCCTACTACCGAGCCGAGCAGGCGCTGACCATCAACACCGCGCTCACCCCCGACATCTCGTCGGTGGACGATCTCGGTGAAGGCGACCGGGTGGCGGTGCAGACCGGCACCACCGGTGAGGCGTGGGCCGAGGACAACCTGGCCACGCGCGGCGTGGAAGTCGTCTCCTACGAGGAGGCAGCCGACACCTACATCGCCCTCGAGGGCGGTCAGGTGCAGGGTGTGATCTTCGACGAGCCCTCGGCTGCAGCCGAGACGGCCAACCGTCCGACGCTGGCCATCGCCGATGTCATCTCCACCAACGAGGAGTATGGCTTCGGTGTCGATCCGGCCCGGAATGCTCTGCTCGAGGCGATGAACCAGGCGTTTGCCGACATGCTCGCCGACGGCACCTATCAGGCCATCTACGACAAGTGGTTCCCCGAGGCCCCAGCAGGAAGCGTCCTGTACAGCGGCTGAGTGAGCCGACAGAGATGACGTGGAGGGTCGCCATGGGGCGGCCCTCCACTCCGTTGCGGACCGGATGATCACCTTTCGCGACCCTCATCGGCGGCCGGACCTAGGTCACAGCACACCGCTAAGATCGGCACCGGCCTTAATAGCCATACACAACTAGGGAGTTAAAAACAATGCGACGACTGCGAACAACGTTCGCCTTGGTCATTGCGTTCGCGCTCGTAGCCGCCGCCTGCGGCGACGACACGGGCGGTACGACCACGACGGGGGCGCCCGGCACGACCGCAGCGCCCGCCACCACCACCACTGAAGGCGATCCGGATCCACGGGCGGGTTGGCCCGACTCGCTGATCTTCGGCTTCGTGCCTTCTCGTGAGGCGGAGGAGCTCCAGGACAACGTCGACGTGCTCGCCGGCATCCTGGCCGACGCCCTCGACATGGAAGTGTCGGGCATCGTCACCTCGGACTACACCGCTCTCGGTGTCGCCCTGGGTACCGGTGAGGCACAGATCGGTGCGTTCGCGCCCGCCAACTACGTGCTGGCGAGCCGGATCTACCCGAACATCGAGCTGCTGGCGCAGTCCGTGCGCTTCGGTTCGGCCACCTACCACGCCCAGTACTTCACCAACGATGCGGCTGTCTGCGGTGCAGACACTCCGCCCATCGAGGGTGCGTACGGGTACGACGGGTTCGGCAACGTGGTCGCGGCAGGTCCGACCGACACGCCTGCGCTGCAGGTCGGTTGGAATGGTGACGGCACCCGGGACGAGAGCGTCTCGGCTGGCCTCATCTGCCCGTCGCCGGTCGATGTCAGCGTGATCGCTGGCGGAAACATGGCGTTCGGTACTGAGACCTCGACCTCGGGATACATCTTCCCGGTGCTCGAGCTCGAGGATGCTGGCCTGGAACAGGACGTCGACTACGAGTCGTTCTACTCGGGCAGCCACGACAACTCGGTGCTGGCTGTCTACAGCGGTGACGCCGACTTCGGTGTCTCGTTCGACGACGCCCGCCGCAACGTGCGCCAGGCAAACCCGGACGTGGGTGAGAAGGTGATCGTGTTCAACATCTCGGCACCGATCTCAAACGACGTCATCGCCGTGGATGCCGCTCTTCCGGCCAGCCTGAAGGATGCCATCTACAAGGCGATCGCCGACGTGTTCGAGACCGAGGAGGGCCTGGCCCTCATGGACGCCATCTACTCGTGGACGGACGTTCGCCGTGCCGATGCGTCGACCGTGGCTTCGTTCGTGCTCATCGAGGCAGCCATCGACCGGCTCGGCTTCGGTTCGTAACCGACACCGAACAGACCAACCGAGTGAAGCCGCCCGTGAGGGCGGCTTCACTCGGTTGTGGAGCGCCACGGCCTCCCTGTGTTCTGCCATGCGACGCCATCGGTCGACTCACTAGGCTCGCCCTCGCCCGACCAGGAGAGACGAGCCACCGATGATCGAGTTCACCAACGTCGAGGTCACCTACCCCGGTGGGCTCAAAGCCCTCAAGGACGTGAGCGTCACCATCGACAGCGGCGAACTCGTCGTGATCGTCGGTCTGTCCGGCGCCGGCAAGTCGACCTTCCTGAGGGCCATCAACGGTTTCGTCCCGATCACCAACGGTTCCGTCAGGGTCAACGGGGTCGAGGTGCGCGGCGCCAGGAGCAGCGCCCTTCGGGAGTTGCGCTCCGAGATCGGCATGATTTACCAGACGTTCAACCTGGTGAACCGAACCACCGTGATCAACAACGTCCTCATGGGACGCCTGGCCAAGGTTGGTTTCATGCGGGCCATGCTCGGCCTGTGGCCCGCCGCCGACAAGGAGCTCGCCCTCCAGGCTCTCGAACGGGTCGACATCATCGAGAAGGCGTACGTGCGGGCCAGCAATCTCTCCGGAGGCCAGCAGCAGCGGGTCGGAATCGCCCGGGCGCTCGCTCAGGCGCCCAAGGTGGTGCTGGCCGACGAGCCGGTGGCGAGCCTCGACCCGGTGACCTCCCACACCGTGATGCAAGACCTTCGCCGGATCAACCGCGACCTCGGTATCACCACGATCATCAACCTCCACTTCCTCGACCTCGCCCGCCAGTATGGCAAGCGCCTAATCGGGCTGCGTGACGGTGAGCTGGTTTACGACGGCGACATCGCCGATGTGACCGAGACGACATTCCGCGACATCTACGGGCGATCGGTCACCCCCGACGATCTGCTGGAAGGCGCCGACCTGTGACCGTGGAGGGGGCGGTCGCGCAGGCGCGCCCCGAGGCTCCACGGCGGGCCTCATCGATGGCCCTCTCTCTCGTCGTGGCCACCACAGCCCTCCTCGTGGGAAGCCTCTCGGGCTTCGTGGCGTACGGCATCGCCTGGGGGCTGATCGCGGCCGCTGGCCTCCTCCTCGCCCTCAGCATGGGAGGAGTCGAGACCGACCTGGCCCAGCGCGTCGTGCTGGCGGCTGGATTTATGGCCTCCACCGTCGCCGCGACCAGGGTCCTTCCCGATACCCCCGAGACGATCGATGTTCTCCTGTGCCTTCAGTTCGCCGCCGCCTGGATACCGGCGGGCATCGCCTGCGCATGGGTGGCCAGACGCCATGGAGCACGGCCGGCGTCGTCGATGAACACGGTGCTCGTCTGGATCCTGGGCGGTGCCTTCGCCATCCCGGCCGCTCAGACCCTTGGTGTGCTCAGGCCGATCGACTCGCTGCGGCGAGGCCTGGAACCGGAGTTCGGACGCGGCGACTACGCCATCATCGCCCTCGTCGTCGCCGCCGTGGGTCTGGCCGCCTTCCTCGCCGCGGTGACCCACCTTCCCGGTCTGGCCACCGGGAGCGCCGTCATCCTGTTCACGGCGTTCGCCGGTGCCAGCGTGGGATTCACCATCCCCGGCCTCATCGCCAAGATCGCCAACATCGTCAACCTGCCGAACTTCTGGCCCCCCGACTTCGGATGGGCGATCGGTGAGGGTTCCTGGTGGTGGTTGCCGTCGTGGGAGTTCGGGGCTCCCCTCCGGGAGAATCCGATCATCGAAACCCTCCGCATCGGCATCACGGCCACGGTGGTCGGGTGCCTCGCCGCATTGCCCGTGGCCTTCATGGCATCGACACTGACCTCGCCCAACAAGACCACCTACTTGGTCGACAAGGGGTTCATGAATGTCACCAGGACCATCCCCGACCTGTTCTGGGCGGCGATCTTCGTGGCCTCGGTCGGAGCCGGTGCGTTCGCCGGCACCCTCGCTCTCACCATCTTCTGCATGGCGATCATGGCGAAGTTGCTCTCCGAGACCATCGACGCCGCCAGTCCGGGACCCCTCGAGGCGGCGAAGGCCGCAGGCTCCCGCCACTTCCCGGCGGTCCGCACCGCAGTACTGCCCCAGGTCCTCCCCAACTACGTCGCCTACTCGCTCTACATCTTCGAACTGAGCATCCGGGCCTCGTTCGTGATCGGACTCGTCGGCGGCGGCGGTATCGGCCGCGTCCTCGAAGCCCAACGGGTCTTCTACAAGTTCGACCGCATCCTCGCCATCGTCATCGTGATCGGCATCGTCGTGTTCATCCTCGAGCAGATCAGCGTCGCCCTGCGGAGGCGCCTCGTATGAACCTCGAGACCCACGAAGCCATGGCGAGCGGCGCGTTGCGTCCCAGGGAGCCTCGCGGCCCCAAGATCTTTCGGTGGGTGATCGGCATCGCCATCGTGGTGCCATTCCTGTGGTCGGCGGCCGGACTCAACGTGTCGATCGATCGCCTGCTGTCCGCCCCGGCCGACATCTGGAACATCGTCCACCGCATGTTCCCCCCGGACCTGAGTCCCGAGACGGTCCAGCGCGCCCTGCCGAAGGTCATGGAGTCGCTGTTCATCGCCTGGGTCGGGACGATGATGGCGGCCGTGATCTCGCTCCCGCTGTCCTTCCTCGCGGCAAGGAATGTGACGTCGCGGACCACCAGCGCCATCGTCCGACAGATCTTCATCATGATCAGGTCGGTCCCCGAGGTCCTCCTGGCGATGGTCCTCATCCCGGTGACCGGTCTGGGAGCGTGGACCGGAACTCTCGCCATCGGCCTGCACTCCATCGGCACCCTTGGAAAGCTCTCGTCAGAAGTCGTAGAAGGCATCGAGCCCGGACCGGTGGAGGCCGTCGCAGGAGTCGGCGGCACCAAACTCGCTCAGGTCAGGTTCGGCATCGTGCCTCAGGTGATGCCGGCGATCATGGCCTACTGGCTCTATCGCTTCGAGATCAACATCCGCGCCTCAGCAGTCCTCGGCGTCGTCGGGGCCGGCGGAATCGGGCTCGAGTTGGTGAACCAGCTGGCCTTCCACAACTACGCCCGGGTGGGCACCGTCCTGCTCCTCACCATCGTCGTGGTTCTGGTGATCGACACCATCTCGGCGAAACTGCGCCGCCGCATCATCACCGGCGAGCGTGAGCCGGGTCCCGTGGCGATGTTCCTCGGCGCCGGTCGTACCCAGCGGCTGGCGATGATCACCTTTGCGGTTCTGGCGACCTGGTTCATCGTGTTCATGCTCATCCAGATGCAGAGCACCCCGGCCTAGGTTCGAGTGAGGCCGGCCACCCGATAGGCTCGACATGGCCGTCGCGACTGGGAACTGGTGAATGGTGACCGGTGATTCGAAACTGATCCGCCGCACCCGTACCGACATCGAGGCGTGGGAGGCGACGAACCTCTCCCCCGCCGCCACCCGAGCCGCCGACTCCCGGGGCAGGGCGGAACCAGAGCCTCTCGACCCGGTGCGCACGGTGTTCCAGCGCGACCGGGATCGCATCCTGCACTCGAAGGCCTTCCGGCGCCTGAAGCACAAGACCCAGGTGTTCATGAACCCCGACGGTGACCACTTCGTCACCCGGCTCACCCACACCCTCCAGGTCACGCAGATCGGGCGCTCCCTGGCCGTGGGACTCGGCCTCAACGAAGCCCTCACCGAGGCCATCTGTCTCGGTCACGATGTCGGCCACTCCCCGTTCGGTCATACGGGCGAGGACGCGCTCACCCCCTACGTCAAGGGCGAGTGGCATCACGCCGCGCAGAGCGTTCGCATCCTCGATCGGCTCGAACCGATCAATCTCACCTGGGAGGTCCGTGACGGGATCCGCGCCCACTCGTGGAAGATCGACCCTCCGCCGGCGACCCAGGAAGGCATGGTGTGTCGATTCGCCGACCGGATCGCCTATCTCACCCACGACGTGGATGACGCCGTCCGGGCCGGCGTGATCGGGTACCACCACCTGCCCGACGGTCCCCGACGGGTGTTCGGTGAGCCCGGATCCGAGTGGATCTCGGTCATGATCGACGCGGTGATCACCGAGTCGGTGGCCCAGGGCACGGTGTCGATGACCGAGCCGGTGCTCGAGGCGATGCACGACATCAGGGCGTTCATGTTCGAACGCGTGTACCTGCGTCCTGAGGCCGAAGCCGAACGGGAACAGGCGATCGAGATCATCCAGAGCCTCGTCGAGCACTACCGCAAGCATCCCGATGCGATCCCCGACAGCTACCGCGACGAGACCGACCCCACGCTCGCCGCCATCGACTACGTGGCCGGGATGACCGACCGGTTCGCCATTCGCGACTTCGAGCGACTCGGCGGCGTGATGAAGACCGACCTGGCCGGCTCGACGCCCTGAGTCGCTGGGCCTCACCTGGCTGCTCGAGATCTTCGACGTGCTCGATGTATCGATTTCCGCCCCGTAGGGGGAGGTGGCTCGGACCGCAGGGCCGAGACGAAGGGGAGGCCAAGCGCGTC
This sequence comes from Acidimicrobiia bacterium, assembly GCA_040902765.1. Taxonomy (NCBI): domain Bacteria; kingdom Bacillati; phylum Actinomycetota; class Acidimicrobiia; species Acidimicrobiia bacterium. The sequence goes on from JBBDWO010000002.1 coordinate 130,130, forward strand.
GCGAGGCTCTCGGAGCGTCCGGGTCCACGGCGCCCGCCTACCGGTTTCCTCCCCAACCGCCGCGAAGGCGCCGGGCAACGGACCACGTCGCCGTCACGGCGAGGACGACGCCCACGGGCGCCATCGAAGCCATCCCGACAGGTCCGCGCCACACCACGGCGATCACACACGCCGTGCCAGCCCAACCGGTGGCCGCCCGTACCCGCCTGGTGTCGATCGGAACGGGCCGACGATCCGCGGTGGACTCGACCCGAACGAGTAGCGCTGCGCTGGTGGAAAGAGCCACGGCCACCAGCCACCAACCCGAGTGGGCGGTCCATGCCTCCGGCAGACCAAGCGTGCCCGCTGCCCGGGCCGCGGCGAGGGAAACGGCCGTCGCCAGGCCGGCACCTACGAGCACGGTGCGACGGCTCCTCGCGTCGAACACCGTCGATGAGGCGATGGCAACGAGGGCCAGCAGCGCCAGCGCCAGGCCCCCCTCGCTGGTGCTCGCCCAGATGGTGAAGGCGCCGACCACGATCATGTCGACGGCGTAGGGGGCGGCCCCGGTCGTGCCGGCCACCACTCGGACTGCCAACAGCCACACGGCAACCACGGCGAGGGATGGCGATCCGAAGACGGTCGCCCACGGCGCTGCGACCGCGGCCAGCGATGCTGCCACCGGATGATCGGGATTCAGCTCCCGGGTCACCGCCCAGGCGAGGAACGACGATCCTCCCGCAGCGATCCCGGCCCGGACGGCATCGGCCAGGCCGCCGCCGGTGAGAAGGCTCCCGATGCCGGCTACCGACCCGGCCGCCAGGGGAAGGGCGATCGACAGCCGGTTCGACAGAAGCCGAAAGTCCATCGGACGGCCCAGCCCACTGCGGAGTGACCTGTGGGGCCGGGGGGCACGCTCGCTCATCCGACGACCATAGGCGTCAGGTGTCGCGATCCTCGGCGGTGTCGAGTTCTTCGGTGGTCAGACGGGCCTGAGTCAGCCAGGCGCTCAGGTCGGTGAACGGCATCGGTCGGGCCAGGTAGTAGCCCTGAACCAGGTCGCATCCGGCGTATCGGAGTTGATCCCAGGTAGCGCGATCCTCGACCCCCTCGGCGACGACGCGCATGTCAAGGGCATGGACCAGGGCGATCGTGGAACGCACGATCGCCGCCGACCGAGCGTCGGAGCTCATGCCCATGACGAACGAGCGGTCGATCTTGACCTCGTCCACGGGAAGCGACGACAGGTAGGACAGGGACGAGTACCCGGTGCCGAAGTCGTCGATGCTGAGCTCCACGCCCAATTCGTCCAGGCTCTCCAGCACCTGGCGCGCCTTGGCAGAGTCAGCCATCATCGTCGACTCGGTCACCTCGAGGATCACGGCGCTCGGGTCGATGCCGCTCTCCCCGATGATCTCGGCGAGCATCCCGGGAAAGGCCGAGTCATTCAGCGACGACGGGGCGATGTTCACCGCGATCGACAACCCGTCGCGATCCGCCCCGAGGCGGACGCCGTCGGCGAGTGCGGTGCGGAGAACCAACTCGGTGAGCGGACGGATCAAGCCGGTGCGCTCGGCGAGTCCGATGAACTCGTCGGGCGGGATCGAACCGTGGCGAGCGTGCGTCCACCGCGCCAGCGCCTCGAAGCCCGTCACCCTGCCATCGGCCAGATCCGCCTTCGGCTGATAGTGGACGCCGAGACCACCGCTGTCGATGGCGGCGCGGAGTTCTGCCGCCAGCGCCAGACGACGCGTGCTGTACCGATCGTGCTGTGTGTCGTACACCTCGATGGCGGCGACCGTCCGCTTGGCCTCGTACATCGCCACCTCGGCGCGACGCAGCAGCGCCGTGCCCTCGGTTCCGTGTTCCGGTGCCAGCGCGATCCCGATGCTCGCCGTCACCTGAAGGGTCAGCCCTTCGGTGATCAGCGGTCGCTGAACGGCATCGGCGAAACGACGCGCTTCGGCGGCCGCTCCGGTGAACCCGTCGACGCCACGAATGACCACTCCGAACTCGTCGCCACCAAGACGCGCCACGTGCTCCCCGGGACGCGCCGCCTCGGTGAGCCGGCTCGCCATCTCGCGCAGCACGACATCACCCCGTTGGTGTCCCAGGGTCTCGTTGATCTCCTTGAACAGGTCCAGGTCGATGAGGAGCACGGCGACTGTCTCCGAATTCCCCCTAGCGGTACGGATGGCATCCTCGGTGACGATCGAGAACTGGAGCCGGTTGGGGAGTCCGGTGAGGCCATCGTGGAGCACCTGGTGGTCCTTCTGGCTGATCTCGCGCTGCAGTCGCTCCATGAGCCGCACACGCTCGAAGGCGATGCGCGCCCGCCCCGCCAACTCTCCCAACTGACCGAGGTCTGCGGTCGAGACGGTCCTGCCTTCCGCCAGGCCGACGACGATGGTGGTGTCGCTACCGCCGCCGCCTCGCAGGATCACCAGCATCCCGTCTCGAACGCCGGCCTCGCCGTAGTGAGCGACCACGTCGGCCGGCGCCTCGACGAGTGGGATCGGTATGTCGACACGCTCTGCGCCGCCCAAGGCGGCCAGCAGCCTCGGCGTCGCCGGGCGTCGAGTGGGAGACCCTTCACCTGAACGGCGCGCGGTCGCCGTCGATCCGACCCCGCGCGCCATGACGACCTCGGCCACATCCGCCCCGAATACCTCAAGGCAGGTGTCGATGGTGGCGACGACGAGCTCGTCGGTGGTGTCGGCGATCTCACACACCGCGGCGAATCGATGGGTGACCTCGAGATCGTCGAGCCGGCGAGCAACCGTTCGGTGGGACCGCCATGACCCCCACGCCAGCATGGCGGCTAGGCCGGACAGGACCCCGCCCGCGGCTGCACCGATCGCTCCCCAGGGTCGGAGTGCCAGCAGGGCACCCGCTCCTGCGGCGATCACGACGGCCGTGAACGGCCGACCACGGTTCCAACGACGCTGGTGAGGCATGCCCTGTTCCATCGGCAAAACCTAGCGATACTCAAGCCCGGGCCACCTGAGTACCCTGCGGCGGTGCCTGCGCCACGCGTGGCCCTCATCATCAACGAGCACGCCGGACGGGGCCGGATTGCCCGTCAGATTCCTGTAGTCGCCAACGCACTCCGGGCGCACGACATCGAGCCGACGATCCTGCCGACCCGAGGACCCCTCGACGCCATGCGACTGGCACGCCAGGCGGCCGAGGAGCGTTTCTCCACTGTCGTCGCCGTCGGTGGCGACGGCACGGTCAACGAAGTGGCCAACGGTCTGATGGCAGGGCCCGGGGACAGACCGAGCCTCGGTATGGTCGCCGCCGGTTCAGGCTGCGACTTTGCAAGGAGCTTCGGTCTCCCCAAGCGGTTCGACGGCAGCCTCCGCGGTATCGTCGGTCCAACGGTGTCCATCGACGTGGGACGGATCGAGTGCCAGGGACCAGACGGATCCATCGTCCGTCACTTCGTCAACGTGGCGGGGGCCGGGATGGCCGCAGCGACGGCGGGCCTGGCTGCCCGGCTTCCGCGGTGGGTAGGACGAGCCCGGTATCTGCTCGCCTTCTGGCCGACGCTCGCTTCCTATCGGCCCACGGCGATCACCGTGGCCGTCGCCGGGGAAGTCCATAGCGGAGTGGCGCACAACGCTCTGGTCGCCAACGGGAGGTATTTCGGCGGTGGCATGCTCATCTCGCCCCACTCCGACCCCGGCGATGGGCTCTTCGACGTCCAGGTGAGCATCGGGCCGAAGCGGCAGGCGTTGACGCTCATCCCCCGCATCTACCGCGGATCCCACTTACCGAACCGACGGATCGTCCAGTTCGAAGGCGACCATGTGACCATCGCATCCGACTCACCGATCCCGGTCGAAGCCGACGGCGAGCCGGTGGGATCGACCCCGGCGACCTTCACGATCGTGCCCGGAGCCCTCGACGTCGTCAGCGCATCTTCAGACGCTTGCGCTCACCCTCGGTGAGATGCCGCTTCCGGATTCGGATCGACTCCGGCGTGATCTCGACGAGCTCGTCGTCCTGGATCCACTCGATCGCCATTTCCAATGTCATCCGCCTCGGAGGCTCCAGGTGAACGGCCTCGTCATGACTGTGAGTGCGGATGTTGGTCAGCTGCTTGGCCTTGGTGGGGTTGACCTGCATCTCCTCGGGCCGCGACGACTCGCCGATCACCATGCCCTCGTAGACCTCGTCTCCCGGTCCGATGAACAGCTCACCACGCTTCTGCAGGTTGTCGAGGGCATGCGGCGTCGCCGCCCCACCCCGATCGGCCACCACCGCCCCACCCTGTCGGGTGGGGAGTTCTCCGACCCACGGGACCCAGCCGTCGTGATGCTGGTGGACGAGCGCCGTGCCCCGGGTGGACGTCATGAGTAGCGATCGAAACCCGAGCAGCCCCCGCGCCGGCGCGGTGACGGTGACGATGGTGCGACCCGTGTCGCCCGGCCGGAGATCGACGACCTGACCCCTGCGGGGCGCCACCGCCTGAGTGACCGCTCCGACGTACTCGTCGGGCACGTCGACGACGGCCCGCTCGAAGGGCTCGTGAGGCGCGCCGCCTATCTCACGGATGATCACCTCGGGCCGACTCACCTGGAGCTCGTACCCCTCACGACGCATCGACTCGATGAGGACCGCTAGCTGCAGTTCTCCCCTTCCGGCCACCTCCATCACGTCGGCGCTCGCCGTTGGCCCCAGGCGGATCGACACGTTGCCGAGGACCTCGCGTCGCAGGCGGTCCTGGATCTGACGGGAGGTGAGGAACTTGCCGTCCTTGCCGGACAGAGGTGAGGTGTTGACCCCGAAAGTCATGCGAAGCACCGGTTCGTCGATCTCCAGGCGGGGAAGGGCGACCGGGTTATCGGGATCGGCGATGGTGTCGCCGATCTCCACCTCGGGAAAACCAGCGAGCACGAAGAGGTCGCCGGCAGCGCGCTCGGGCACGTCGCGGCGATCGAGCCCCACAAACCCGAGCAACTGCGTGAGCTTGCGGCGCAGCGGTGGCTCGTCCTCGGAGGCGTGACACAGGGCGACGGTCTCACCAGAGCGCATCGTCCCGCTCACCACCCGTCCGATGGCGAGACGGCCAAGGTAGTCGGAGGCATCGAGGTTGGTCACCAGTGCCTGGAGGGAGGCGTCCGGGTCGCCCGCAGGTGCCGGAATGCCGGAGAGGATCGCATCGAACAACGCACCGAGGTCGTCGCCGTCCCCGGGCACCCCGATTCCAGTGATACTCCGACCCACCCGGGCGATCGTGGACACGATGGGGAACTCGATGAAACGGTCGGCTGCATCGAGGTCGAAGAACAGTTGGTACACCTCGTCGACCACCTCGGTGGCCCGAGCATCGGGTCGGTCGACCTTGTTGACCACGAGGACGGCAGGAAGCCCGAGAGCCAAGGCCTTCGACAGCACGTACCGGGTCTGTGGCATCGGCCCTTCGGCTGCGTCGACGAGGAGGAGGATCCCGTCGACCATGGCGAGGGCCCGCTCGACCTCGCCGCCGAAGTCGGCGTGACCGGGTGTGTCCACGAGGTTGATACGGGTTCCCTGCCACTCCACCGACGCGGCCTTGGCCAGGATGGTGATGCCACGCTCGCGTTCCTGATCGCCGCTGTCCATGACGCGGTCAACCCGCTCCTCGTGGGAGGCGAACACGCCACCAGCGCCGAGCATGGCGTCGACCAGGGTCGTCTTACCGTGATCGACGTGCGCGACCAGCGCGACGTTGCGGAGGGGGAGTTCAGGCACGGAGCGCGCGATGGTACAAGAGGGCTATCGGCTACCAGCTACCAGCTACCAGCTACCAGCCAGAGCCCAGCAGCCGGGTGACCATCGGTCGGCGGTACCGTTCGCTCATGACTTCCGCCGCCAGGCCCACCCCTGACCGCCTGCGTCTCACCAACATCGCCCTGGCCATCCTCCATGCGGCTCAGGCTGTCGTGGTCGTCGCCCTGGCCAACGACTTCGCTCTCCCGGTCACTGCAACCTTCATGGATGGACCTCCCGGTGGTCCGCCTCCCGCCCTCTCGAGCCTGTTCGAGGTCCGGGTCGCATGGGGGGTCGCTGCATTCCTGCTCATGTCGGCCGCGGCGCACGCCACCATCGCCCTTCCCGGGGTGAACGGCTGGTACCGCCGGCACCTTGCCCAGGGTCGCAACTACGCGCGCTGGATCGAGTACTCGTTCAGCTCGACCGTCATGATCGTGCTCATCGCGATGATCACTGGCATCACCGACGTGGCAGCACTGGTCGGACTGGCCGGCGCCAACGCCGCCATGATCCTCTTCGGCCTGATCCAGGAGCGCTACGAGACGCCCGGGGCACCCAGCTGGCTCCCCTTCGGCCTCGGTTCGCTGATCGGCGTGCTCCCTTGGGTCGCCATCGGGGTGTACCTGTTCGCCCCGGGCGTCGACGCCAGCCCACCGGGGTTCGTGTACGCGATCTACGTCTCGCTGTTCGCCTTCTTCAACGTGTTCGCCTTGAACATGGTCCTGCAGTACCGCGCCCGCGGGAGGTGGGCCGACTACCTGTTCGGCGAGCGGGTCTACATGCTCCTGAGCCTCACGGCCAAGTCGGCGCTCGCCTGGCAGGTCTTCGCCAGCACCCTCGCCGTCTGACCGGCGGGAATAGCCGGGACCGAAGACCGTGTTCTCTGAGGTATCCCCTCCGAGAGGTCATCCATGACAGGCATCCGCCGCCTGAACCATGCCGTCCTGTTCGTCTCGGACCTCGACCGGGCCGTCGCCTTCTACACGGACGTGCTCGGCTTCGGGGTGATGGAGCGACTCGAGGGGCGCATGAACGCTGCCTTCCTGCGCGCCGCGGACTCGCAGAACCATCACGATCTCGGACTCTTCGGCCTCGGCGCGGGCACGCCCCGAGCGCCCCGTGGGACGACGGGCCTGTACCACCTGGCGTGGCAGGTGGACACCATCGATCAGCTCGTGACCATCCGCGACGCTCTCATCGCGTCGGGAGCGTTCACCGGTGAGTCGTCGCACGGCGCCACCTTGAGCCTCTACGGGGCCGACCCCGACGGCAACGAGTTCGAGGTGCAATGGATGCTGCCGCGCGACGCATGGGGCGAGTACGCCACCAAGGGAGTGGTGGAACACCTCGACCTCACCGCCGAGGTGGCCAGGTGGACCGGGGTGGGAACCGCCGACGAGCTGGGGGCCCCGGTCCGGGTCGACTGACCGCGACAGAGGCGCCGGTCCGTCCGGCACGGCGATACCTAGGATCGTCCCATGGACGACAAGATCGACCTGCGCTCAGACACCGTCACCGTCCCGTCCGTGGCGATGCGGCGCGCCATGGCTGAGGCCGAGGTGGGTGACGACCAGTACGGCGAGGACCCCTCTGTCATCCGCCTCCAGGATGAGACCGCCGATGTCCTGGGAACGGAGGCGGCGCTCTTTCTTCCTTCGGGGACGATGACCAACCAGGTGGCGCTGCGCACGCTGACTCGGCCGGGCGACGACGTGTTGGTGCCGACAGAACCGCACATCGTCATGCACGAGACGGGCGCAGCCGCCGCCAATGCCGGCGTTCAGTTCACCACCGTGGGAAGCGGCGGCACCTACACCGCCGACCAGGTGCGGGAGGCGATCAAGCCCGCCGGCCACATCGTGTATCCGCCGACGACGCTGCTCGTTGCCGAGAACACCCACAACCGGGCGGGTGGAATCGTGTTCCCGGAGGACCTGCTCGGCGCTGCGGTGGGCGTGGCCCGGGAGCACGGGCTGGCCACCTACTTGGACGGGGCACGCATCCTCAACGCGGCGGTGGCGTCTGGAGTCGAACCGGCGCGGCTCACCCGAGGGTTCGACCTGATCGGCATGTCGCTGTCGAAGGGCCTCGGCGCGCCGGTCGGCTCGATGCTCGCCGGGTCGAAGGAGCTCATCGGGATGGCCCACCGATACCGCCGGATGGCAGGTGGGGCGATGCGCCAGGCGGGCATCATTGCCGCCGCAGGGTCGTACGCCCTGGCCAACAACGTGGCCCGGCTCGCCGAGGATCACGCCAATGCGCGGCTCATCGCCGAGGTGCTGGCGGAGAGCGACCACATCGCCCTGGACCTTTCCACCGTCCAGACCAACATCATCGTGTTCTCCCTCGCCGACGAGTCGGAAGTGCCCGACGCCGCAACCTTCGTCGAGCGGTGTGGGGAGCGCGGCGTGCTGGTGAGTGCGTTCGGGCGACGGGTGGTTCGGGCGGTCACCCACCTGAACGTCGATGCCGAGGAGTGCCTGCGGGCGGCCGATGCGATGCGCCGAGCCGCGGCCAGTTGAAACCCGGCGCCGTCGCATTCGGAACGACTCCTATCGTGGGCTGGTGAACCGCAGCAATCGTCACACGGTTCTGTACGACGCCTCCTGCCCGCTGTGCGGCCGCAGCCGTCGCGGCATCCAGCGTCTCGACTGGCTCCGCCGCTTCCGCTTCGTCGACGCCAACGACCACGAGGCGGCGGCCGGGCTGGTGCCAGGAGCAACCCATGACGACCTCCTCGAACGGATGCACCTCGTCCGATCCGACGGAACGGTCTTCACCGGGTTCGAGGCGTTCCGTGCCATGGCACCGTCGCTGCCGTTGGCGTGGCCGTTGGTGCCGTTGCTCTGGATCCCCGGTGTCCGATGGCTCGGAGAGAGGATCTACGACCGGATCGCCCGCAACCGCTATCGCTTCGGATCGTGCCCCAACGACTCGTGCCGGGCCAAGCGATCGGGTGGCGTGTTGTGACGTCACTGTCCGAGCGAGACCTAGAGCGCCTCGCCGCCCTGCGGACCATCGACCTGACCACCTACGGCCGCAGGTCGGGCCTGCCACGGCGGATCGAGATCTGGTGGTTTCACGTCGACGGCCGCTTCATCGTCACCGGGACGCCGGGGAAACGCGACTGGCTGGCGAACGTCACGGCCCGCCCCGAGGTGATCATCCACGCTGGCGGGATGGACACACCGGCAACCGTGCGGCCGATAGGCCACTGGCGCCTTCTTCGAGGACGACTCGACCACCACCGAATGGGGCTTCTACATCGGCGTTCCCGTGTTCGCCCTTGGGTTGGCATGGGCTGGATACACGGTGTGGAAAGGAAGCGACTCCCGAGCTTGAATGCGGAAGGCGGGGGTGGCGTTCTAGGCGTTCTCGTCAGGGCGCCTCGAGAGGGGCGATGACGTCATCGGCCGCGCAAATAGTGGCTATATCGGGAAGCACCTTTTCGATGGCAAACAGGTGCATCTCTACCGTGATGCTCGCCGAGCAGTCTTCGGGGACGATCACTCGATAACCGAGATCGGCGGCATCCATCGCGCTCGTTTCGACTACCCAGTTGGTAGCTATCCCGCAGAGGATGACGGTGGTCACTCCACGAAGGCGCAGTAACCGATCCAACTCGGTGCCAATGAATGCACCTATCCCACGCTTGGTAACGACGAGCTCGTCGCCTTGTGGTGCTACTGGCTCGTAGAAGTCGGCATCCCACGTGCCCTCAACCGCCCGGTCGGGACCCCGGGCGAATACCGGTACAGCCATATTCATCTCGGGACTCCCCGGGCGCCATGCCGCCCTCACGTGAACGATGAGAAGCCCGGCAGCGCGGGCCGCTGCGAGCAATCGAGCAAGGTTCGCGACGGCGAGATATGCCCCTGCGGGGAACTCACGCAGACCCTGGCGGGCCCAATAGCCGTCTGGGTGGAGACCATAGTTCTGGAAGTCCATCGGAACCAGAGCCGAGGTGGCAGGGTCGAAGTCGTGTAGTCGTGTCACGAACTCCCAACTTGGCTCCCGGCGAGGGCGCCGCCCGGCATCATATCGCCGCCCGGCATTATATAGCAGACGAGGCGGCTCGTCGAACAGATATCAATGTACGAGCGGCCATCAACCAGATCGCGGCCGACCGGACAGGGCCCGACCTTTCGAGCCAAGGACGAGGGGGGGCCCGGGCCTTACGGCCAGGGCCCCCCCTCGGTCTCGTCTAGCGGATCACCGGGTTCTCAACGTCCTGACCGGGTGGCACTCCGCCGGTGGTCTGATAGCAGCCATCGGCCTTCCCCGGCTTGCCGGCGTCCGGCCCATGGTGGGCCGTCTCCATCCCGTAGGCCGCTGGATCGCCCCCGCATGACACTCCGTTGACGAATGGGCCGTGGAGCTGGCCGTTGGCCAGTTTCACGTCCCCCGCGTCAATCACGCCGTTCTGGTTGGTATCGATCTGGTGTGGGTGCGCCCATGCCGGCGCCGCCGTCAGGCTCATCCCGGCCATCACCAGTAGCACGGCGGCGGTTCTCGTCAGCCGTCTCCTCATCCCTGTCTCCTTTGTCTCGAGTAATTACCCCCACCTGGACGACCGGGTGGAACACGGTGACATCGGAGACGCCGGTGGTGAGGATTTCTACACACCTCTGACCGGACGCATCAACGTCGAATGCCCAACCTTGCAGCACTAGCGCCACCCTGCCGGGAGCCTCGAGGGCGGTGAGGCTGGTGATCCCGAGACGGCCGAGCTTGCGCAGGGCCTCAGCCTCTGCCCAACCCCCGGCCTCGCCGGTCACCACCAAGAGCATCGCCATCCCTTTGCCCCATGTCGCGTGTGGGGTTCAGGTCAATTGTTGCCACGTCGTCGCCGACCTTTCATCGGGGAATACCCTCATTGATCGGCCGCCTTCTTCGCCAGCAGCCCGGCCAGCTCGACCCGGTTCCTGACACCCGCCTTGGCCAGGATGTTCGACACGTGACGCTCCACGGTCTTCGTGGAGAGAAAGAGCGATTCGGCGATTTCTCGATTCGACGATCCAGCGGCCGCCATCTGGGCAACCTCCAGCTCCCTCCGGGTGAGACCGAGGATTTCCCCGGAGTCGGTAGTACGACGCCAAGTGCGGGCCCCGAGGCCCCGGAGGCCCTTCTCGGCGAGCAGCTGAAGCGTCACTGCCCCCATCTGCTCCGCCTCTCCCGCCACCTCACGAAATGTGTCGGCGGCTTGCGGCCGACCCGGCTGAGCGGCCCTGGCCGCGGCAAGGTCGAGCCCGATCCAGAGCCGCTCGACCTGATAACCCATGTCCGAGAAGCGATCCCTAGCCAGCTGGAGTGGCGTGAGACCGCGGTCGATCAACGCCCTCGTGAGCTGCAGACCCGCTTCGATCAAAGGGTTGGAGGGGACCCGGGTCTCGCGGAACCGGTCCAGCCACCGCTCCGAGTCGTCCGACATCCCGGCCCTGGCCGACGCCTCGGCAGCAGCCAGGGCGAACTCCGAGGTGCACCGAGCACACCTGGCAAGCCCGGCGTCCTCCCAACCCGCATCCAGAACCCGGCTTACATCAGACGAAGAGCGCGCACCCATCGTCCGGCTGAGATAAGTCGCCACTCTTTGCCACTGGGTCAGCCGGTAGTGCGGATCCTCCTCCCCCTCCACACTGGCCCTCATCGCATCGAGGCCCCCACGCCAATCCCCACTGACTAGCGTCGAGAGCTCCGTAGTCGCTCGGGCGAAGTAGACGGACCGGGGAAAGCCGTGACGCTCGGCGAGAGGGATAACCTCGGCGGCTACTCTTGCCGCATCTGCGAGGCGTCCCGTCTCGAAGAGGCTCATTGCGTAGGCGGGGCCGAACCGGACGATCATCGTGACCAGGGCCATCTCGTGAGACTGCTGCCAGAGGGACTCGAGGATCGACCGGGCATCGGCCAGCCTGCCCACCCTTATCAGTGCCCTGCCCTGTTGGCCGAGCGCCACCAGTCTCTCCATCTCGGAGCGCGCCGCGTCCACCATTAAAAGGGCAACCTCCAGGGATCTCAGCTGATCGGCCGAGATCATGGCGGAGTCGTACGCAGCCTGGAGCACGTCGACTCTCACCGCAGGCGCTCTCTCCAACCGGTCTTCGCCCGTCTCCTCTCCGAGCATCAGACCCAGCTCTCGTGCCTGCGCCATCGCACCCTGGGCGATGGCGTGGCCATCCTGCTGGCGCCGTTCGCTCTGCATGAGAAGCCCAGCCTCGAGGGTCGCCATCTCGATCCGGTTGAGTTGGTCGGTATCCGGGATGGCTCTCGCCATGTCCAGCCATGTGCGGCTCTCGGCAAAAGCATCGGAGCGGAGGGCGATGCGAGACATCTGGCATGCAGCCCAAACCCGCTCGACAGGGTCTCCTGATTGCTCGAAGACGAGGAGCCACCGACGCGAGGCAATGCCTGCCGCTCCGATATCGGTGGCGAGCTGCGCCACACCTCGCCTGAGGAGAGCCGCCTCCTCGTCGTCGAGCCCTGGCTGGTCGGCGGCTCGGGAGAGATTGGCGAGACCACCCTCGCCGAGCAATCGCCGGCGCGGAGACCCCAGCAGGGCGAGCGCCTGTGACCGAGCAGGGGCACCTGCCTCAAGCCGATGGTACAAGGCCTCGAGCAGGATCTCGGTCCGTGGGTGCTCGATGGTCTCTAGGTATCGGGCGATGCCAGCGTGAGCCCTCTGCCGCGACTCCTCGCCGGCCTGCGCTATGGCTTCCTCCCGGATGAGATCATGGACGAGCGACACCTGGTCGAGTCGCCGTCGTATCAAGCCCCGGGTCTCGAGGTCGTGCACCGCCTCCTCCACCCGCGCGGCGCCCCAGTCGAGCATCGCTCCGAGCCTCTCGACAGGTACCGGTCGTCCCAGGACTGCCATGTGTACCAAGAAAGAAATGACGTCTGAGCCGGCGCCGCGGAGCCGTGAAGCGAGCAGCTCGTCCGATGAGTCCTGCTCACGGTCCCCGGAGAGGGCGATCAGCCAATAGGGGAGCCCGCCGGCACGCTCCCAGATCGAGCGCGCCGCCTCCCGGGAGAGGGCGGGGCTCATGCTCATGGTCAGCTCGATCCCATGGGCCTCTTCCAACGGGCCAACCTCGAGGACGATTGGATTCACCTCCGCCTTCCTCACCTCTTCGATGAAGGAGCTGGCGCCCACTCCAGAGCGTGAGGCGGCGACCAAGTGTGACGGCTCTCGGGCGTTCTTCAGCAGATAGAGGATCAGGCCCAGGCTCAGATCGTCCAGCCACTGGACGTCGTCGATCAGAAGCGACCCGCTCTGGCCTTCGAGAAGACGGCGGGTGGCCTCGAACAGCTGGATGGGCACGACCCGGGCTCCCGGATCCTCGTCGAGGATCCGGCTCAAGAGGTTCTCCTCTTCCCTCTCTTCGGCGAGCCGGTTGAGCATGCCCATCGAGGCGGCCAACTCGACATGCCGCAGGGCTTCCATTCCTCCCACGCTCAGCACCAAACCGGGCGCCCTGGCCGCCGCAAACTCGAGAAGGGCGCTCTTCCCACTTCCCGGGTCGCCGCGAAGCAGCATCAGCCGATGCTCGCCCGAGCGGTCTGCTAAGAACGCCTCCAGGGAGGCTTTCTCCTGGTCACGGCCGAAGAGCCTCATGCAGGGCAGGCTATCGGCCAACCGGGAAGAGGCAGGGAGCCATCGACCGGAAACAAGACATTCGACCTGATTCGGTCGAGCACCCATCTAGGAGGAAGCGCCTACCCATATGGCGTCTGGCACCAACCTATGCCGGGTAAATCTGCTGAGCGCGAGGCAACAGGCGCAACAGGTCATTCCAGCTCGGCAGCTCTCCGCTTTGGAAGGCACCAACAGCAGAGCAGTGATTGGGGCTGAACCTCCCAGTGGCTGCGGAATGTGATCAGGTCCTGATCAGCCGTCCATGCCTAGATACATCGGATGGCGCAGAAACGGCCATCTACCAGGCCTTATGTGGCGCGCCCGGAGGAACTCGAATCCCCAACCTCCTGATCCGTAGTCAGACGCTCTGTCCAATTGAGCTACGGGCGCAGCGAGGGCATCGTAGTAGCCGCTCCCCGCAGAACCACCGGTGCGGTCGAGCCCGTCGGCGGGTACACTCCCCCGTCCACCTTGATGCACGATCGCTCGGAACCTCCCAGTACCGGGCCGTCGGCCCCCAAGCCGGCGGCACCCTTCGCTCCCCTCCAGGGGGAGTCCCAGACCACGCCCGCGTCCCGACGCGGGCTGAGCCGTTAGCGGGCGCCGATGGACAACATCGCACTCCAGCTCACTCTGATCGGCATCCTGATCCTGATCAACGCCGCCTTCGCCGGCACGGAGATCGCCCTCATCTCGCTACGGGAAGGTCAGCTGAGGCGCCTGGAGGAGTCACCTGGCTCCGGCCGGGCCCTCGCCCGATTGGCCCGCGACCCCAACCGCTTCCTCGCCACGATCCAGATCGCGATCACGCTCTCGGGATTCCTGGCATCCGCCTACGCGGCGATTTCACTCGCCGAACCGGTGGCTCGCCAGCTGGACTTCTTCGGCAACGCGGCGGTTCCGGTGTCGATCATCGTCGTCACCTTGGGGATCTCCTTCGTGAGCCTGGTGTTCGGCGAGCTCGCCCCCAAGCGCCTCGCCATGCAGAGTGCCGAACGCTGGGGGATGGTGACGGCTCGCCCGCTCACCGTGCTGGCGTCCATCGCATCGCCGCTCGTGTGGCTCCTCTCCAAGTCGACCAACATCGTGGTCCGACTGCTCGGCGGGGATCCGAACCGTCAGGGTGAGGCGCTCACCGAAAGGGAACTGCGCGACCTGATGGCGAGCCAAACCACCTTCAGCCTGCTGCAGCGCGAGATCATCAGCGGCGCCTTCGACATATCGGAGAGACGCCTCCGCGAGATCCTCATCCCGAGGCGCGACGTGCTGGTGCTGGACACCTCACTCTCCGCGCCAGATGCGCTCGCCACCCTCCTCGAATCAGGTCACTCGCGGGCGCCGATCGCCCCCGAGGGCAATCTCGACCTGTCGACCGGCATCGTCCACCTACGGGACCTCATCGGCACCACCGACCCGCTCGAGAAGCTGGCCAGCCCACCCATGGTCTTCCCCGAGACCGCCAAGGCCCTCGACGTGCTGCGCGAGATGAAACACGCCCGTCAGCACCTGGCGATCGTGGTCAGTGAGCACGGCTCCGGCGAGGGGATCATCACCATCGAAGACCTCATCGAGGAGTTGGTCGGTGAGATCTACGACGAGTCGGACAAGGACCTGATCCGCGTCGAACGGCTCCCGGACGGAAGTCTGGAGCTCCCGGGCAACTTCCCCATGCACGACCTGGAGGACCTCGGCGTCGCCCTCCCCGAAGGCGAGTACACCACTGTCGCCGGCGCCGTCCTCGACTCGTTGGGCCGACTGCCGAAGGAACCCGGCGATGTGGTGAGCATCGATGGATGGCAGCTGCGGGTGCTCGCCGTCGAGGACCGCGCCATCACCCGCGTGCGGCTCCAGAAACTTGACAAGAACGTCGACGAGTCGCCGGAGCCGCCGCGCTGAGCGTCAGTTCGTGAAGCCGAGGTCCACTGGCTTCTGCAGCTTCGACCAGGTGATCGCCGCGCCGAGCACCAGGGTGGCCGCGCCGGCGATGACGAAGCGCATCCCGGAGTCCCGCATGAGGATCACCGCAGGCAGGATGAGCAGCGAGATCAGGTTCATCACCTTGATCAGCGGGTTGAGTGCCGGACCAGCGGTGTCCTTGAAGGGGTCTCCGATGGTGTCACCGATCACCGCTGCCATATGGGACTCCGAACCCTTGCCACCCATGTGGCCCTCCTCGATGTACTTCTTGGCGTTGTCCCACGCCCCGCCCGAGTTGGACAGGAAGTTGGCCATCAGCTGGCCGGTGAGGATCGTCGCTGCCAGGAAGGCGCCGAGGGCGAAGTAGTTGATGCCGAAGCCGATGATCACCGGCGTGAGCACCGCCAGGAGGGCCGGGGTGAGCAGCTCACGGAGCGACGCCCGCGTGCAGATGTCGATCACCGGCCCGTAGTCGGGGCGGCGCTCGCCGCGCATGATCGCCCCGTCGGCGAACTGCCGGCGAACCTCCTGCACCACGACCGACGCCGAACGGCCCACCGCTCTGATCGCCAGGCCGGAGAACATGAAGGCGATCGAACCACCGATGAGCAGCCCGATGAACGTCGCCGGGTCGGCCACGTTGATCGAGGTCTCGAACTGGGTGAACAGCTCCGACCCGGTGGCCTCCAGACCGAGCTCACCGGAGATCGTCTCGATGAACGAGGCGAACAGCGCGACGGCGGCGATGACTGCCGACCCGATGGCGAAGCCCTTGGTGACCGCCTTGGTGGTGTTGCCGACGGCGTCGAGGCCGACGAGTACGGCGCGCCCCTCACCGTGGAACTCACCGGACATCTCGGCGATACCGGCGGCATTGTCCGCCACCGGGCCGAAGGTGTCCTCGGAGACGACGACCCCGGTGGTCGCCAGCATGCCCATGCCGGTGAGAGCCACCAGGTACAGCGAGAACATGATGTTGCCGCCGCCGAGGCCGATCGCCACCCCGATGGCGCCGGAGATGGCGACGATCGCCCACACCGACGACTCCAGACCGGAAGACACACCGGCGAGCACGGTCGTCGCCGGGCCGGTGCGGGTCGCCTCGGCGATCTCGCGGACCGGCTTGTTCTCGGTCGACGTGAAGTACTCGGTGAGGCGGCTCACCACCTGGGCGAGCACCAATCCGGTGACCACGGCGCCGAACACCTTCCAACCCTCGTTGCCGTTGTCGTTGCCCACGTAGAGCAGGGCCACAGCGAGGGTGCCCGCCACGGTGAGCAGGCCGGCGGTGAGGAAACCGCGGTTGATCGGCGCCATCGCCGAGCGGTCACGCTTGGTGGCGCGCACCTGGAAGATTCCGATGATCGACGCCACCACGCCGATGGCCCGCACCACGACCGGGAAGATCAGCCCGAGCGCCGGGTTGGCGCCGATCGAGGAGAAGGCGGCCACACCGAGGATGATCGACGCCACCAGCGTCACCTCGTACGACTCGAAGAGGTCCGAGGCCATACCGGCACAGTCACCCACGTTGTCACCGACGTTGTCGGCGATGGTCGCCGGGTTGCGGGCATCGTCCTCGGGGATGCCCTGTTCGATCTTGCCCACCAGGTCGGCGCCCACGTCCGCCGCCTTGGTGAAGATCCCGCCACCGACCCGCAGGAAGAGGGCGATGAGAGAACCACCGAATCCGAAGCCGATGAGGATCGCCGACGAGGTGTTCTGGAACACCATGATGATGACGGTGGCACCGAGGAGCCCCAGGCCGACCGTGTACATGCCGGCGACGCCACCGGTGCGGAAGGCGACCTTGAGCGCCGCAGCCAGCGAGCCGGATCGGGCGGCCGAAGCCGTACGCACGTTGCCTCTCACCGCCAGGCTCATCCCGACGAAGCCGGTGAGGCCCGAAAGGAAGGCTCCGGCGACGAAGGCGAGTGTCCGGAACAGGCCCGACTCGAAGAAGCTCAGCGCCGCGGAGCCATCAGCAGGTCGGATGACCGCGGTCGAGGTGAAGAACACCACCGCCGACAAGGGGATGAGGATGATGAGGATGGTCCTGAACTGGCGCCGCAGGTAGGCCATGGCGCCTTCCTGAATGGCGAGGGCCACCTCCTGCATTTTCTCGGTGCCGGCATCTGCACGCAGGACTCCCCGGGTGAGCACCGCGCCAACGATGAGGGCGAGCACGGCCGTCCCTGCCGCGATCCACAGCCACAGCCAATCGGTCGAGCCGAGGGTGAACTCTTGCCAGCCGCCCTCACCGGCGGCCATGATCAGCATGTCCAAAACCAACCTCCATGTCGCGACGCAACCAGAACCGGTCGCCAGAATGCCGTGAGGATAGGCGGATCGAGCGGCCCGGCGGTCGCCGGGCACGGTCCGGCCTCATTCCCGTAGTGTGATCGTGCCGACACGGGAGGATCGATGCACCAGCCCCTCGCCGACCTGTCCGACCGATACTGGGAGGCCAGCCTCGCCCATCACCCCACAACGGCTTCGCTGATCGGCGACCACCGCTTCGACGCCCGGCTCGAAGACGCCTCCCGTGAGGCAGAGGACGCTTTCATCGCCGAGCTCGAGGATCTCGCCTCCGCCGCAACCGACATCGACCCCTCCGAACTCCAACCGGCGGAACGCATCAGCCGCGCCGTTCTGGCCTTCGAGGCACGGGCACAGGCCGAGACTCTCCGAAGCCGCCTCGCCGAACTGGCGGTCGACCCGATGAACGGGGTGCACATCTCGCTGATCCAGGGGATCGGCCAGCTACGCGCCCGGGACCGATCGCAGGCTGAGGCCTTCGTCGCCAAGGCCTCCAAAGTGGGGCGGCTCTTCGACCAGATGATCGAACGCCACCGTCAGGGTGTCGCAGGCGGGAGGACGCCGCCACGCGTCCTGGTGGAGAAGGTGATGGGACAGATCGACGCCTACCTGGCGGCACCGGCCGACGCTGATTCGTTCCTGCACATACCCGCACCCGTTTCGATGAGTCCGGGGGAGGTCGACACCTGGCGTGCCGAGCTGCGACGACAGGTGGACTCGGTGATCCGGCCCGCCTTCGAACGGTATCGACAGGTGATCGCCGACGAGGTCCTCCCGGTGAGTCGCCCCCCGGAACGCTCCGGGGTCAGCTGGCTGCCCGACGGAGAGGAGGTCTACGGACGCGCCGTGGCCCGATACACGACGACCGACCTCGCTCCCGACGAGATCCACCAACTCGGTCTCGACGACATCACCGCACTGGAGGACGAGTACCGCAGCCTCGGCACAGTGGCACTGGACACCTCGGACGTCCCCACCATCTATGAGCGGCTTCGCACCGACCCGGCACTTCGCTTCGAGGACGCAGACCAGGTGCGGGCCGCCGCGGAGGATGCCCTGGCACGAGCGAATGCAGCCGTTCCACAGTGGTTCGGGCGGCTACCGAAGGCCCCGTGCGTGGTGGAACCGATTCCCGAGGTCGGTGCCGGTGACTCGACCATCGCCTACTACCTGATGCCGTCCGAGGATGGCGCCCGACCCGGCATCTACTTCATCAACCTCACCGAGCCCACCACCCGGACCCGATACGAGGCCGAGGCGCTCGCCTTCCACGAGAGCGTGCCCGGGCACCACCTCCAACTCTCCATCGCCCAGGAGCTCGACGGGGTGCCCGCCTTCCAGCGCCACTCCTTCGGGGGCACCGCCTACATCGAGGGGTGGGGCCTGTACACCGAGCGGCTGGCCGACGAGATGGGCCTGTACTCGGGCGACCTGGAGCGGCTCGGGATGCTGTCGTTCGATTCGTGGCGCGCCTGCCGCCTCGTCGTCGACACCGGCATGCACGCCAAAGGCTGGTCCCGCCAGCAGGCGATCGACTACATGCTGGCCAACTCACCGCAGGCTCCGAACAACGTCGTCAACGAAGTGGACCGCTACATCGGATGGCCCGGCCAGGCACTCGCCTACAAGATCGGCCAGCACCGCATCATGGACCTACGCGGGGAAGCGCAACGAACGCTCGGCGACAGTTTCGACATCAAGGCATTCCACGACGTGGTCCTCGGCTCAGGCCCGGTCCCCCTCGACGTCCTCAGCGAGATGGTGGGCGCGTGGGTGGTGAGTAGCGGGTAGCGAGGAGTGAGTAGCGAAGGAGCGAGGGGCCAGTGGGTCGAGGAGCCAAGTCGGCTGTCGAGCACGCTCAACGCTCAACGCCTAACGCAAGACCGATCCCGCGTTGAGCGTTGAGCGTTGAGCGTTCTTCGCGGAGAGGGAGGGATTTGAACCCTCGAAGGGGCTTAAAACCCCTTACTCGCTTAGCAGGCGAGCGCCTTCGACCACTCGGCCACCTCTCCCGAGTCCTGCATTGTGGCAGCGGTGGACGGCGACCATACCGCTCACGCCAGCGCGTGGACCACGGCACCTGCCACTGCCAGCACGGCGATGACACGAAGCAGCGGCCAGCGAAGCACGGTGAGTGCCACGACACCTGCCACCGCGAGACTCGCGGCGAGCAGGTCGATGCTCGACCAGCGCGGAACCAACAGGCGCATCGGTCCGACAGTCCTCTCGGCGAGTTCTCCGAACAGCGTGTGGAGCGCGAACCAGGCAGCCAGGTTGGCGATCACTCCTACGACCGTCGCGGTGATCGCCGAGAGTGTTGTCGTGAGGGACGGATGGTCCCGGACCCGGTCGACGTACGGGCCGCCCACGAAGATCCACAGAAAGCACGGGACGAACGTGACCCAGGTCACGAGTGCAGCGCCGAGGATGGCGGCCATCATCGGATCCTGACCGGCGAGTCGGTACGCCCCGATGAATCCGACAAACTGCACCACCTGGATCGCAGGGCCAGGGGTCGACTCGGCCATCCCCAGTCCGTCCACCATCTCCCCCGGCATGAGCCACCCGTACACCTGAACCGCCTGCTGAGCGACGAAGCTGAGCACTGCGTACGCACCTCCGAACGTGATCACGGCAGCCACCGCGAAGAAGGCACCCATCTCGAACCACACGGAACTCGAACCGGCGACGACGCCAGCAGCCCCAACCGGGAGCAGCCAGAGCACCAGCCCGACGACGGCCACCCGTACGGCCCGGCGGGGATCCGTCGGTGTCGAGACGCCGTCGTCGATCAAGGTGGGCAGATCGGGCGCATGCTCACCATCGGATCCCACGAACCATGCGGGCCGCAGCCGACCCACCAGGAAGCCGACGCCACCCGCCGTCACGATCACGAAAGGAAAGGGCACATCGAAGAAGAAGATCATGATGAACCCGAGCACCGCCGTCGCGGCGAGCGCTCCACTACGAACCGCCCTCCGGCCCAGCCGGACCACAGCGGTGACGACGATGGCCAGCACCGCCGGCTTGATACCGTAAAACAGCGCTTCGACCAGGCGCGTGTCACCGAAGGTGACGTACACGATGCTGAGTCCCAGGATGGCGACGAAGCCCGGGAGTATGAAGAGCCCGCCAGCGACGAGTCCGCCCCTGATTCCGTGGAGCAACCAGCCGATGTAGGTCGCCAGCTGCTGCGCCTCGGGCCCGGGGAGGAGCATCGTGAAGTTGACGCCGTGGAGGAAGCGGCCCTCAGAAATCCACCGGCGCTCCTCGACGAGCATCCGGTGCATCATCGGGATCTGCGCGCCAGGACCCCCGAAGCTGTTGAGCCCGACCAACCACCACACGCGAGACGCCTGCCGAAGGGTCACGTCCTCGGCCCGTGGTCCGCTCACCGTCGCCTCCACCGGTCGCTGCCCCTGACCGGTCAGCCTAGGTGGTGGTTACTCAGGTTCGGCCCGACCGACGCCGCGACTCGTCGTCGAGATGGGTCCGTTCGGCCAACGGTGACCTGGACCAGAACACGGCTCGCCCGATCAGATGTGCCCCTACCGGCGCGGTGATGAACTGCAGCAGCGCCACCAGCGCCAGCTTTGCCACCTGCACCGCACCCGGATGGACGAGGGCGGCGCCGGTGAGGATGAGGAGCAGGCCCGCCGTGGCCGGCTTGGTCGCGGCGTGCATGCGGGTGAGCACGTCCGGGAAGCGCAGGAGGCCAACCGCGGCGATCAGGGTCAGGGCGGCACCCAGCACCAGCAGCACGGAGGCGGTCGCTTCGATCATCGGTCCCTCCGTCCGACGAATCGGGCGACGAGCGCCGTTCCCAGGAAGGCGAGCAGCGCAGCGACCACCATGACGTCGAGGTAGGCGGCCTCGCCGGTGCGTGCGGCATGTACGGCAACACCTGCCACCACCGACAGCAACAGCGCGTCGAGGGCGATGATCCGGTCCGCCAGGGTGGGACTGACCACCACCCGGAACACGAAGAGGAGCGACGCCAGGGCGAGGAGGGTGAACGCGACCGTCGTGGCCATCTCAACCATCACCGGCCTCCCCCCGCAGGGGCACCGCCGCCACCAGGTACCGCTCGAGCATGGCGACATCGGCGCGGGTCCGGGCGGCCGACTCGAAGTGGAGTACGTGGATGAAGAGTGTCGTCGGTTCCGTGGCGACGTCGATGGTGACGGTCCCGGGAGTCAGCGTCACCATGTTGGCCACGCCGGCGATGATGCTCGGATGGGTCGCGGCAAGCGGCACCGACACGATCGCCGGTCGAGTGCGGTCCCCCGGGGTCACGATCTCCCAGGCGACGATCACGGTGGCGACGGCGAGCCGCCACAGGAAGTACCCGATCAGCCGGACCGCTTGGATCGGCCGGAAACCCAACCCGCCGGACCGCTGGCGGGACGGGAGGATCCAGATCGCCACCGTCGCCGCGCCCAGGCCGCCGAGGAGGTTCGCCCAGGACAAGCTTCCCCACAGGGCGAACCAGACCAGGGTGAGTGCGACCACAGACAGCAGAGGACGCCTCATCCGCCTCTCACCGCCGTCACGTAGACCGAAGGATCGATCAGGCCCCGGGCGGCGACCTCGCCGAGTTCGTAGAGCGGAGCGGCGGCCGCCACGAAGGCGAGGCTGGCGACGACCAGGCAGGCGGTGGCGCCGACCATCAGCGGGGGCATACGGCGCGGCTCGATCGTGTCGCTTTCCATCGGGTCCCCCCAGAAGGCGCCGGCCCAGATCTTCGTCATCGAGAAGAGGGTGAGGGCGCTGACGAGGAGCGACACCCCGACCGTGACCTGTGCCCCGGCGTCGAACCCGGCCTGGATCAGAGCGAGCTTCGCCACGAAGCCTGAGAACGGCGGGACCCCGGCGAGGCTGAGCGCGGGCAGCAGGAACAGCACGGCGAGCACCGGCGCCGTGTGCATCAGCCCGCTGAGGCGCCGTAAGGCACCGGTACCGGCCCGCTCCTCCATCAGCCCGGCGACGAGGAACAGGGTGGTCTTCACGATGATGTGATGGACGATGTAGAAAACGGCGGCGGCGAGTCCGGCCAGGGTGAACAGCGCCAGGCCGAAAATCATGTACCCGATCTGGCTGACGATGTGAAAGCTCAGGATCCGCTTGACGTCGTCCTGGGCGACGGCACCGAGTACGCCGATCAGCATCGTCAGTGCCGCCACCACCAGCAGCAGACGGGACGGCTGGCCATGACTGAACAGCAGCGTGTGGCTGCGGATGATGGCGTAGACGCCGATCTTGGTGAGCAGCCCGGCGAAGATCGCGGTGACCGGTGAGGGTGCCACCGGATACGAGTCCGGGAGCCAGAAGAAGAGCGGAAAGATCGCCGCCTTGATGCCGAACACCACCAGGAAGAGCAGTCCCAGCCCGCTGCGCAGCGCGGGCGTGACTTCGCCCAACTTGCCGGACAGGTCGGCCATGTTGACCGTGCCGGTGGAGGCGTAGACGAGGGCGATCGCGGTGAGGAACAGCACGGAGGCGACGAGGCTGATGACGATGTAGGTGACGCCGTGGCGCACCTGCAGCCGATCCCCCCCGAAGGTGATCAGGACGTACGAGGCGGTGAGCGTCACCTCGAAGGCGACGAACAGGTTGAACAGGTCGCCGGTGAGGAACGACAGTGACACACCGGCAGCGAGGATCAGATACACCGGGTGAAAGAACCCGGTCTCGTCGCGGGTCTTGGGGCTCCCGATGGCGTACACCAGCACGACGAGCAGCATCAGCGACGAGACCACGACCATGATCGCCGCCAGCGGATCGGCGACCAGGGTGATCCCCAACGGCCACGGCCATCCTCCGACGTGGCCCACCACCACCGACCCGTCGGACACGGACAGGAGCAGGTCCACCGCCGCCGCCGTCGTAGCGAGCAGCGTGCCGACGCCGATCACGCGACGGGCAGCGGGGAAGCGACCGAGCATCGCCGACACCGCCGCCGCGGCGAGCGGGAGAGCGACCGGAATGACGAGATCGGTCATCGGCGCTCCCCCCCTTCGCCCGGGGGCGAATTCAGGTGCGCCGCGATCCGACGGTCCTCGATGTCGTCTTCGACGATGTCCGAACTGGTGAGCAGCCAACTGCGGTAGGCGATGGCGAGCAGGTACGCGGTCACCCCGAAGGTGATCACGATGGCGGTGAGGGCCAGTGCCTGGGGCAGCGGATCGGCGAACGCGGCCGCATCCGTTCCCGCGATCGGCGGAGCCCCGGCCCGCCCTCCGGCGACCAACAGCAGCAGGTTGGCGCCGTGAGCGATGACGGCGAGACCGATGATGATCCGCGTCAGATTGCGCTGGAGGATGAGGTAGACCCCGCACCCGTAGAGGACCCCGATGGCGACGACCAGCACCGCGATCATCGGAGGTCCTCGTCCCACGCGCTGCCGAGCGAGTCGAGAAGCGCCGCCACCAGCCCGACGACCACGGCGAACACACCGATGTCGAACCCGAGCGCCGATGTGAGCTTCATCGTCCCGAGCACCGGGAGCGTGACGCTCACCACCGCCTGGTCGAAGAAGCCGCCACCCCAGGCCCATCCGGCCACGCCGACGCCGACCGCGATCGCCAGACCCCACCCGAGCAGCGGCCGTGGTGTCACGCGATGCAGCGAGCCACGCCCTTCCCGAGACCGGAGGGCGATGTGGTCGAGTACCAGACACGCGCCGGCGACCAGCCCGGCGATGAAGCCCCCACCGGGGGCGTTGTGGCCGGCGTACAGCAGGTACAGGGCGAACACGATGCCGGTGCGCAGCACCACGTTGGCGGCGACGTCGAGGATCGGGGAGTACCAGCTCATGTCCCGACCTCCGAAGGGTCGGGGTCCTCGGTGGGCATCGGGGCGCGGATGAGGGCGAGGGCCCCGAGTGCCGCCACCACGAGGACGGTGATCTCACCGAGCGTGTCGAGGGCCCGGAAGTCGGTGAGGATGACGTTCACCACGTTGCGGCCGCCCCCTTCGGGCTCGGCACGGGCGATGAACTCGGCTGCGAGTGACGGCGCGGTCCTCTCCGATGCAGCCCACAGGGCGAATGCCATGGTGGCCAGGCCCACCACCGAGGCGACCACCACCCGGATCGCCTGGCCCCCGGCGTCGGGGAACACCTCGAAACGCAACGGCAACCGGCTGAGGACCATCACGAAGAAGGCGAGAGCGAGTGTCTCCACCAGCAGCTGGGTCAGCGCCAGGTCGGGGGCCCCCTGGATGATGAACAACACGGCGACGCCGTATCCGATCGCACCCAGGCAGAGCACCGCGGCGAGCCGACGGCGAACCAGGGTGACGGCGACGGCGGCGGCAACCACGACCAGCACCGCGACCATCTGCAGCGGAGACTCGGCAAAGGCGATCTCGGGCAGCGACCGCCAGTGGCGGACCATCAGGACCCCCGGGGCGACCACCGCGACGGTGACGATCACCGACAGGTACACGGGAAGAGAACCGCTCTGCATCGTCGACACGACCCGGTCGGCGGCGCGGTTGAGACCGATCAGCGAGTCCCCGTAGACCCGCGTCGCCTCAGGAGTCCGCGAGGTGAACCTTCGCAGCACGGGGAGTGGCCATTTCCAGAGAAGCCACCCGCCGAGGAGGGCGACGACCGAGAGCACCACGGGTGGGCCGAAACCGTGCCACAGCGCCAGTTGGAAGCCGGAACTGAGGGCATCGACGGACCGCGCCGCAGCCGCCACCAACGCGTCAGGGAGCCCCACCACCACTCCGCCGATGACACTCCCCACGGTCAGAACGGCGACGGGGATGAGGAGTCCGACCGTCGAGCGATGTCCATGCTGCTCTGGCACAGGTGCCACCCCGGGCTTGGTGGCGAACGTCCCCCAGAGGAAGCGGAGGCCGTAGGCGACGGTCAGCATGGAGCCGACAACGACCGTGGCGGTGACCTGCCAGGGGGTATCGGCGACAAGTCCCCCGAGAGCGAACTCCTTGGTCGCGTATCCGAGGAAGGGGGGCACTCCGGCCATGGCGGCAACCGCCACGACAGACATCCACAACGCCCACGGCAGCTCCCGGGCGACCCCGGAGAGTCGTCGGAGATCACGGGTGTGGGCATGGTGCTCGACGGCGCCGGCGATCATGAACAGGGCGCCCTTGAACAGGCCGTGGGCGACCAGCATCGCCATCCCGGCGTAGGTCATCTCGGGCGTACCCCAGCCGACCAGGACCATCATGAAGCCGAGCTGGGACACCGTGCCGTGGGCGAGCAGCAGCTTGAGATCGCTCTGGGCCAACGCTCGCCAGCCACCGAGCAGCATGGTCGCCAGACCCATTAGGACGATCGTCGGCCGCCACCACGCCACCAGCACGGCGAACACCGGGGCAAACCGGGCGACGACGTAGATGCCGGCCTTGACCATGGTCGCCGAGTGCAGGTAGGTGCTCACCGGGGTCGGAGCGGCCATGGCACCGGGAAGCCAGAAGTGGAACGGGACCTGGGCCGACTTGGTGACCGCGCCGACCAGGACCAGGGCGAGGCCGACACCGCTGGCGGTCCCCGAGGGTGGTGCCGCCAGGACCCCCGACAGCGAGTAGGTACCGGCAGCGCTGCCCAGCAGCACCACGCCGGCGAGCATGGCGAGCCCTCCGATCGTGGTCACCAGCAGTGCCTGCAGTGCGCTCGCCCGAGCAATCGCCGAGTCGTCCTGGAAGCCGATGAGCAGGTACGACGTGATCGAGGTCAGTTCCCAGAACACCACCAGGAGCAGCAGGTTGTCGGCGGTGACGATGCCGAACATCGAGCCGGCGAAGACCACGAGGATGGCGGCGAAGCGGGCCAGGCCGGTGCGCTCGGCGAAGTAGGACCAGGAGTACAGGAAAACGAGCACACCGACCACGCCGATCAGGCCCGCCATGAGTACCGAGAATCCGTCGAAACGGAAGTCGAGTTCCAGGCCGAGCGCGGGGAGCCAGGACACGGTGGCGGTCAGGGCGTCGGCGTCGCTGGTCGCCAGCTGCCAGAAGGCGAATGCGATGCTCGCCGGGGCGATCGCACCGACCAGGAGCACCCGCCGGCCCAGCCGCTCACCACCGATGAGACACACCAGGGCGACCACAGCGTGGACGACGAAGACGAGGATCATCGGCTCACGCGGCGCAGGGTGGGGGTGTCAGCACACATCAGGCGGCTCCAGTTGCAGTGCCGACCAGACTTCCCGGCGCGCCGTGTTGTGAGGAGAGGGTAGCGAAGGGCGAGGGGCGAGACCCATCGCTGCCAGCTGCCAGCTGCCAGCAGAACGGAGGCGCCGCTCTGCGGCACCGCAGTTCTGTTTGCGGAGGGGGTGGGATTCGAACCCACGGGACCCGAACGGGCCCAGCAGTTTTCAAGACTGCCGCCTTCGTCCACTCGGCCACCCCTCCCGAAATCAGCGTGCTGCATGCAGCCTGCAGACCTGAAGGCCGCCAGCTGCCGGCTGCCAGCTGCCAGCAGAACGGAGGCGCCGTCCGGCGCCGCAGTTCATGCGCGGAGAGGGTGGGATTTGAACCCACGGGACCGGATAACCCGGCCCAACAGTTTTCGAGACTGCCGCCTTCGTCCACTCGGCCACCTCTCCCGAACAAGGCTGCATTGTGGCACCGCGGCCGCGGTCCTCACCGCCTCGATGAGAAGAAGTCGTCGAGCACCGCGGCGCATTCCCCGGATAGAACGCCGGCCACGATCTCGCATCGGTGATTGAGCCGATCGTCCTGCGGGATGTTGTACAGGCTCCACGCGGCGCCGGCTTTGGGGTCGGCTGCGCCGTAGACGATCCGGTCGACCCGAGCCCACACTGCCGCCATGGCGCACATGGCGCACGGCTCGAGCGTGACCACCAGGGTCAAGCCCGACAGTCTCCAGTCGCCGCGCGCTCGGCCGGCCGCCGCCAGCACCAGCATCTCGGCGTGGGCCGTCGGGTCGGCCAGCTCTTCGCGACGGTTCCGGTCGGCGGCGACCACCGACCCCTCACCATCTACCAGCACCGCCCCCACGGGGACGTCACCCGTCGCCGCCGCGGCTCGGGCCTCGGTGAGCGCTATCGCCATCGCATCGTCGAACGAACGGTCCGTCATGCCCTACCTACACTCCGATGTCCCTGGAGGGATCGCATAGTCTGGCCGAGTGCGCACGCCTGGAAAGCGTGTTGGCGGCGAAAGCCGCCACGAGGGTTCAAATCCCTCTCCCTCCGCAAACAACGCTCAACGCCTAACGCTCGACGCGGGACTTGCGTTGAGCGTTAAGCGTTGAGCGTCCTCCATTCCCCTCGCCCCTCACTCCTTCCTCATCACCACCCCATAAACAAACCCGAACGGTCCCATCCGCCAGATCCTCTCCACCTTGAGCGGTGCGTTCGCGAACAACTGACTCGGCTGGGGGAGGCTGTCGAGGCTGCGGTGCAGGTAGCGGTACTCACCCGGGGCTCCCACCGACAGACCGACCAGCGGGAGGATCACCGCGGTCCCGGCGCGGTGGAGGGCTCGTTTCCACGCCGACTCGGGGCGCCCCAGGTCGACGATGGAGGCGACGCCTCCCGGACGCAGCACCCTTCTGATCTCGCTGAGCGTGTCGGGAACCGAGGTGAGATTGCGGAACACGTACGCCGAGAAGACCCCGTCGAACGTGCCGTCGGCGAAGGGCAACCGCTCACCGGCGGCAGCGACCCTCAAGTCGGCGTCATCGAGCGTCAACATCGACACCGCCGGGTCGAGTCCCACGATCTCGCGGTCGCCGAGATCCGGGTTGGCGGCGCCGGTGCCGGCCCCCAGGTCGAGGACCCGGCCCGGTGGAAGGTGGGCGATGGCGGTGCGACGCCAATGGCCATCGCGGCCAAGTGAGAGCAGGCGGTTGACCCGGTCGTAGCGGCGGGCGATCCGGGAGAAGACCTCCCGCCCGCTCACGGTGTGAGGGCGTCCAGGCCCACGAAGGGACGCAGCACCTCGGGGACCACGACCGTGCCGTCAACTCGCTGGTTGTTCTCGAGGATGGAGATGAGGAACCGACCGCTGATCGCCGTCCCGTTGAGCGTGTGGACCGGTGCCGTCCCATTGTCGGTGCGGTACCGCGTGCGGAGGCGCCGCGCCTGAAAGTCAGTGGCATTGGAACACGACGTGATCTCCCGGTAGGCCGACTGGCCGGGGAACCACGCTTCGATGTCGTACTTCTTGGCGTAGGGATCACCCAGTTCGCCCGCGCACACGTTCACCACGCGATACGGGATGCCCAGCGCCTGGACGAGTGACTCCTCAGTGGCCAGCAGCCGGTCGTGCTCATCCCACGATTGGTCGGCATCGACGAACGAGAACATCTCCAGTTTCTCGAACTGGTGGACGCGGAACATCCCCCGCGTGTCCTTGCCATAGGTGCCGGCCTCTCGACGAAAGCAGGAGGAGTAGCCCGTGTATCGCAGCGGAAAGGGACCCTCGAGGATCTCGTCACCGTGCATCGCCGCCAGCGGGACCTCTGACGTGCCGACGAGGAAGAGATCGTCCGGTTCGATGCTGTCGGTCCCCTCCTGGCTGACGCCGACGGCATATGCCTGCTCACGCCCCGACGGCAGGAAACCGGTGCCATAGAGCGCCGCCTCACGGACGAGCACCGGAGGCAGTACCGGAATGAATCCCTCGCTCACCAGCTTGCCCATTGCCCACTGGATGAGGCCGAAGTGGAGCAGCACTAGTTGGCCCTTCAAGTAGGCGAATCTGGAGCCAGACACCTTGGCCGCCCGCTCGGTGTCGATGATCCCGAGTGCCTCCCCGATCGCCAGGTGATCCAGGGGATCAAAGTCGAAAGCCGTCGGCTCTCCCCAGCGGCGGACCTCCTCGTTGTCGGCGTCGTCGCGGCCCACCGGAACCGACTCGTGGGGAAGATTCGGGAGCCGACTCCACTCGGCATCGAAGCGGGCGTCGAGCTCGTCGGCTTCGGTGAGGGCGGCTTTGTAACGCTCCGCTAGGTCGGCCATAGCCGCCACCGCCGCCTGCTTCTCGTCACCGGCGAGTCCGGCGATCTCCTTGCCGCGGCGGTTCTGCTCGGCGCGCAGTTTCTCCGCAGCGGCTCGCGCCTGCCTTCGTTCAGCGTCGCTCTCGGCCAAAGCGCGGATGTCCACCGCGATACCGCGCCGCTCCATGGCGGCGGCGAGTCCGTCAGGGTCGTTCCTCAGCAGTGAAACATCGAGCACGCCCCGGATGGTAGGAGAGCAGCAGGCAGCAGGCAGCAGGCAGCAGGCAGCAAGCTCAAGCTGCAAGCTGCAAGCTATTTCCCCAGCGCTCGCTCCACGGCGGTGCGCTCCTCGGGGGACAGCGGCTCTGTCCCCTCACCCCCTCGGATCATCTTGGTGAAGAACAGTGTCTGTCGGCTGCCCACCAGGAGGGTGATGACGAGACCGTCGCGGCGCTCGTTGAGGAGGGCGATGGACCGCGACAGGTGGCCGGTGCGCTCCTCGCTGGCGTCGAACGTGACCACGGCGGCATACCGCAGGGCGCCGGGGAGCCGCTCCGACAGCGAAGCCACCTGCGCCAGCACGGAGGCGACCTGGGGCTGGAAACGAGACACGGCGATCTCGACATTGCTCAGGTCCTCGTCGAGCTGCCGAACCGTTTCGAGAAGATCTCCGCCCCGCGTCTCGGAGACCTTTCGACTCTGACTGCTCACCATCCACAGCGCGGAGAAGCCCAGGACGAGGGCCGTGACCGCTATGGCGAGAGTGACCGTTTCCATCAGCCTGCAACGTTGACGACGAAGATCATCGAGACCGTATCGTTCTCGGGCTGCGCATCGCCACCGGGCACAGAGATGGTGATCTCGTAGTTGATCCCTGGTTCAACCGGCAGCGGTGCGAAGGTCACCGTCGTCGCCCGACCCGCCTCCAGCACCTCGATAATCCTGGTCTGCTCATGGAGCGCTCCGGTACTCGAGCGCAGACGCAGGGTGACATTGATCGCGATCTGATCGAGGTTGCCGCGATTGGACACGGTCGCCTCGGCGTTCAGGGTCTCGGTAGCCGGTACCACCGGGAGCCCGCCCTGGACCCCGAGCGGAGGAGGATCGAGCCTGATATCGGCAACGGCCAGATCGATCACCACACCCAGGTCGGGAGCCAGCAACATCCGTCGGGCGATCTCCCGTGGGTCGTACGCAGCTTCCTCGCCGGTCGGGATGAAGACGAGAGTCGGCAGTGGCTCCCCGTGCAGGCTCGTATCCAGATCGGCCACCTCGGAGAGGAAGCCGCGATAGGCGCGGTCCCCGACGCGCAGGTCGATGAACCCCCGCTGCAGGCCGGCGAGTCCCTCCTCGTCGACCGGATTCGCCGAGAGCAGGACCAAGCCCGACTTCACTTCGCTCAGGCCCGCCCTCCAGCTGCTGATGGCGATGCGCAGATAGAGGTCGGCGGCGACGAGCGACTCGGGTACCTCCGCCTCGATCAGCCGATCGAAGCCCGCGACACCAAGTGCCTCGAGATCGTTCATGGTCTGGACCATGCGCGCCCGGCTGAAGGTCTCGATCGTCGCGATCATGTCGGTGAACCCCTCGGCCATAGCCGATTCCTCGGTGACGACCTCGAACACGACATCCAGATAGCTCCGGGTGACGGCGCGCTCGCTCGCGGTCCGCGTCACCCCGAACGCCACTGCGACAAGGGTCAAGACCGTCACGGACACGATGATGGTGCGGCGGCGCCGGAGGCGCCTGCCGGTCGGGCTGTAAGACACGGGGTGGGCGAGGGGGGAGTTGAACCCCCACGAGCGTTAGCCCACAGGAACCTGAATCCTGCGCGTCTGCCAATTCCGCCACTCGCCCCGAGGGCGGCGCATCGTACCACGGCCCCAAATACAGCCCCCGGGCGCCGGTACCCTGACGGCATGGGAGTTGCGCGCGGCCTCGAACGGCGTCTGGAACGCCTCGTGGATGGCCTCGCGGCGCGTCTGTTTCGCGGCCGAATGCATCCGGTGGAGCTCGGTTCGATGCTGGTGCGGGAGGCCGACCTCGCCCTCGTCGACGGTCCGGCGGGTCCGTCGGCGCCCAATCGATACCGGATCACGATGGGAGGCGACCCGGTCGATACCGAAGTCCTGGAGTCGGTGACCGAGGAACTCGAGGCGTTCGTCGAGGACGCCGCAGCCGACCGGGGATGGCGCCTCGAGGGCAGGGCCACGGTGACGCTGCGCGTCTCCCCCGAGATGCGCGCCGGTGAAGTAACCATCGACACCGCCTTCGCAGCCGGACCACTGGAGCCATGGGCCGTACTGCACCCGCTGGATCCTCACGGGGAGCCCCGCATCCTTGCCCCCATCCGATGCCTGGTCGGACGCTCCAAGGACACCGACGTGCAGGTCGTGTCGGACACGGTGTCCAGGACACACGCCCTCCTCTGGCAGGAGGCAGGGGCGGCGTGGATCGCCGACCTCGACTCTTCGAACGGCACCTATCTCAACGGAACCCGCATCTCCGACCCTGCCGCCATCGTGAGCGGGGACGTCGTCACCTTCGGCGACGTCGCCTTCACGGTACGGGAGCCCTGATGTCGGCACTGTGGATCAACGCCTTCAAGGT
Source organism: Acidimicrobiia bacterium (assembly GCA_040902765.1). Classification (NCBI taxonomy): domain Bacteria; kingdom Bacillati; phylum Actinomycetota; class Acidimicrobiia; species Acidimicrobiia bacterium. The sequence goes on from JBBDWO010000002.1 coordinate 162,289, forward strand.
GGCGTTCGTTCTGGGCCTCTATCTGTTCCTCTGGCAGGTCACCCGCGCCGTACGGACGCATCTGAGCGACCAGCCGACCCGCCGGGCCAGCGGGGACCTGCCGACGATCGCCGAGTCGCGGGTCATCGCCATCACCACCGGGAACGGCGGTCCCGTACGGCACATCGAGGTCCGCAATCCGCTGGTCGTGGGTCGCGGCGCCGTCGACGTCGTCATCGACGACCCGTTCGCCTCGGACCGCCACCTTCGACTGTCGATCGATTCTGGTCGCCTCCTCGTGGAGGATCTCGGCTCCACCAACGGCACCCTGGTCAACGATCGCCGGATCGACACACCGACCGCCTTGTCCCGCGGCGACAGCATCCGGGTCGGCACCACCACCATGGAGGTTCGATGAGCCTGCACTGGGCGTCACTGACCGACGTGGGTCGGGTCCGCGATCACAACGAGGACTCTGTCTGGCCCGAAGCCGGCACCGGGACCACGGATAGGCGACTGGTGGCGGGGGTCGCCGACGGAATGGGCGGCCACGCCGGAGGCGAGATTGCCAGCAAGACCGCCATCGAATCCGCCACGGGCATGGGGGGCAGCGCCTCGGTGCGGGTGCAGGCAGCCAACCTGGCCGTCATCGACACGGCGGCGCGACAGTCCCGGCTCGCCGGCATGGGGACCACCCTCACCCTGGCGATCATCTCGGAGGACGGGACCGCTGACATCGCCCATGTGGGCGACAGCCGGGCCTACCGGGTTCACGACGGTCGTCTCGAACAGATCACGACCGATCACTCCTACGTCGCCGAGATGATCGAGGCCGGGCGGCTTACGCCCGAGGAGGCTTCCGTACACCCCTACCGGAGCGTCGTCACCCGGGCGATCGGTCTCGACCCCGGGGTCGAGGTTGACACGCACCAGGTGCTCCTGGAGGCGGGAGACCGGCTGATTCTCTGTTCCGACGGGCTCACGTCGATGCTCGATGATGCCGCCGTCGCCGAAGTACTCGCCGGTCACGACGAACCCGGTGCGGCAGTCGCCGCACTCGTCGAGGCGGCGAACCTCGCCGGCGGGGCCGACAACATCTCCGTCGTGGTCGTGGACCGCGGGTGACCCGGCGCCGCCAAGCCGCCCTCATCGTCTTCAGCGCGGTCATCGCCGGTGCCGGTACGGCAGCGACCGCCATCACCCTGGGTCGCGAGGTCGTTTCGGACACGATCGGTGCGGTACTCACCCAACTTGGAGCCTTCGGCGCCGTGCTCTGGGCGATCACCCGCTGGGCTCCGTCGGCGAGCCGGCTGCTCCTGGCGCCGGCGGCCTTCATCACCGCGATCGGATGCATCGAGATCTACCGGATCGATCGTGACCTGGGTCGCATCCAACGGTGGTGGCTGGTCATCGCCGCCGTGGTCGGGGCAGCGGTCCTGTATCTCCTGCGCGACCGCGGGGTCCTCGTGCTGCGGCGCTTTCGCAACCTGTTCCTCTTTGCCGCCGTCGGCCTGCTGCTGCTCCCGCTCCTTCCCGACGGTCTGCCGCTCGCCGGAGCCGAGGTCAACGGATCGCGGCTGTGGGTCCGACTCGACCTCGGGGAGCGATCGATCAGCTTCCAACCCGGTGAAGCCGCCAAGCTGCTCATCGTGGTGTTCCTGGCCTCGTACCTGGCCGATCGGTGGCGCGCCCTGGCCGAGATGCCGCGACGGTTCCGAGCGCTGCGAATGCCGGAGCCCCGGCAACTGGCCCCCATCCTCATGGCGTTCGGCATCGCCGTCGTCGTCCTGGTGTACCAACGCGACCTGGGCGCCTCACTCCACCTGTTCGTCGTGTTTGTCGTCATGCTGTACCTGGGCACCTCGCGCCCCAGTTACCTCGTCGCCGGCGGAACCCTGGCCGCCGGTGGGATGTACGCCGCAACAACCACGTTCAGCCACGTGCAAGTGCGGGTGGAGGCATGGCTACGACCCTTCGACGACTACACCGGCTCTGGCTACCAGGCCGCCCAGGCCGTGTTCTCACTTGGGAATGGCGGTGTGTTCGGTACCGGACTCGGGTACGGCTCGCCCCATCTCGTTCCTGCCGCGGCCACCGACTACGTGTTCGTCGCCATCGTCGAGGAGTTGGGTTTGGCAGGGGGCCTTGCGGTGGTCGCCGCCTACGCGCTGCTGGTCACCGCCGGATTCGGGATCGCCCTGCGCAGCACCGACCGGTTCCGCAGCCTGCTGGCCGCCGGCCTGACGGTCACCATCGCCGCCCAGACCTTCATCATCCTCGCCGGTGTGCTGCGAATCCTCCCCCTCACGGGGATCACCCTCCCCTTCTCCTCATACGGCGGCTCCTCGCTCCTGTCCAACATGGCCCTGATCGCGCTGCTCGCCCGGATCTCGCACGAGGAGCGAGCGTGAAGGGCTCGATCCGCGGTGTGGCCGCCACCTTCCTCGCCCTGTTGGGCCTCACCGCGGTGTGGCTCACCGTCGGATCGACGTATGCCGGGAGCAGGTATGGCGACGACCCGCGCAACACGCGCACCGCCGTCGACTTGGACGGACCGCGGGGCCGGATACTGACCGCAGACGGCGTCGTCCTGGCTGAGGACGACGGCTCCCGCCGCTCCTACCCGCGGTCGAGCGGGTACGCGCACCTCGTCGGATATGACGACGGTGAGATAAGGACGGGCCTGGAGAGCACCCGCATCCGCGAGATGCTCACCCGGGACGACGGATCCCTCGAGGCCCTCCTGGTCAGCCTGACCGGCGGCGACCTGGGACCGCCCGACCTGCACCTGACGGTTGTCGATGCCCTCCAGAGAGCGGCCATCGACGCCCTGGGTGGACGGACCGGAGCCGTGGTGGCGATGGATCCGACGACGGGGGCGATCCTTGCCTACGTTTCCAGCCCGTCATTCGACCCGAACACGGTGGCTTCGGGCGCCCGGCACCGCGACGACCTCGATGCAACGACCGCCATCGATCGGGTGGCACATCGGCTCCTCCCGCCAGGGTCCACCTTCAAGACGATCGTCGCCGCCGCGGCGCTCGACCGGGGTGCCGACCTGGACACGCTGTTCGACGATGCCGCCGACTACACCCCACCAGGTGGTATCCCCATCAACAACGCCGTCGTCGGCCCTTGCCGCAACGGGACGATCACCCTGTTGGACGCCTTCGTCGTCTCCTGCAACACGGTCTTCGCCGAACTCGCGGTGGACCTCGGAGCCGGCCCGATCGTCGCCGCAGCGGCCAGATTCGGATTCAACGCCCGGATCCCGTGGGAACTCGGCAATGAACCCGGAGTCGTCCCTGCCGCCGCCGACCTCGACGCCGACACGCCGGCGCTCGCCCAGAGCGGCATCGGCGAGCGGGACGTGCGCGCCACCCCGCTGCTCATGGCCATGGTCGCCGCCGCGATAGCCAACGACGGGGTGGCCATGGCGCCGCATGTGGTAGCCACCCGCACCGCCCCGGACGGGACCGTGATCTCGCGGTACTCCCCGCAGTCATTGGGACGGGTCATTCCATCGGCAACCGCGGCACAGCTCGTCGAGATGATGCGCGCGGTGGTCGTCAGCGGCACCGGCACCGGTGCCACCGTCGGAGACGTGGCAGTGGCTGGCAAGACGGGCACCGCAGAAGGCGGCGGAGGTCCTCACGCGTGGTTCATCGGGTTCGGCCCGACCGACGATCCGAGAATCGCGGTCGCCGTCGTCGTGGAGGGCGGCGGAGGCGGCGGCAGGGTCGCGGCTCCGATAGCCGCACGGGTGATCGCCGCCTGGCGCGACTCGATGGGCTGACCTCCGCCTGAGCGGCCCGTACTGATGCTTGAAATCGGGCCGCCAGTACCATCCGTCGTCGTGGAGCTGCCCCGCGTCCTATCGGACCGTTACGTCCTCATCTCCCATCTCGCCCGCGGCGGGATGGCCGATGTCTACGTGGCCGAGGATCGCCGCCTCGGTCGCCGGGTGGCGGTCAAGATCCTGCACGATCAGTACGCCAACAGCGACGCCTTCGTGGAGAGGTTCCGACGGGAGGCACAGGCGGCCGCCGGACTCACCCACAAGGGCGTCGTGTCGGTCTACGACTGGGGAGAGGACGAGGGCGTCTACTTCATGGTCATGGAGCTGGTGCAGGGCCGCAACCTACGCGACGTCCTCAAGGCCGAGGGTGCCTTGCTGCCGCGCCGGGCCGCCGAGATCGGTCTGGAGGTGGCCTCGGCACTCAGCGCTGCCCATGCGTTGGGCATCGTGCACCGCGACGTCAAGCCCGCCAACATCCTGCTGGCACCCGACGGTTCGGTGAAGGTGGCCGACTTCGGCATCGCCCGCGCCTTCGACGACAGCGACCAGCTCACTCGCACCGGGGCGGTGATCGGGACCGCCACGTATTTCAGTCCCGAGCAGGCACAGGGCCAGTCGGCCGACTTCCGTAGCGACATCTACAGCCTCGGCGTCGTCCTGTACGAGCTGCTCACCGACCAGCCCCCCTTCGCCGGCGAGAGCCCCGTAGCCGTGGCCTATCAGCATGTCGAAAAGACACCGCCGAAGCCGACCGACATCGACCCGGCGATCCCACGGGGCCTCGAGGCCGTCGTGTTGAAGGCGATGGCCAAGAATCCGGCCGAGCGCTACCAGACCGCCGACGACCTGCGCCGCGACCTGCGGCGGCTCCTCGAGGGACAGGTTCCCGCGATCGCCACCGACGACGCCCCGACCCGCCTCATGGCGGCAGCGCTGGGCACCCCGCTCGCAGCGCCGCCCATGGCGCCGGAGCCGTTAGACACCGAGGCCGCCTATCGCGAACCGGGGCGCCTCGAACCCAGCACCATCGCCATCGGCGCGCTCGCGGCGGCGGCCCTGCTGGGGCTCGGGATCATGCTGCTGGTCCGCCTCCTCGGTCCCAGTGACGGGGGCATAGAGATCCCGGATATCCGTGGCCAGACGGAGGCGGTCGCCACGGCCAACTTGGAGGATCTCGGCTTCATCGTGACCCCCAAAACGGTCGCCGACGACGAACTCCCTGCGGGGATCGCCACCGGCACCGACCCGGCTGCGGGCGAGAGGCTGGAACGCGGCGACGAGATCACCCTGCTCGTCTCCGGAGGCCCGGCGAACATCCCGGTGCCCGACGTTCGCGACAGGACCCTTTCGGATGCCGAGGCTCTGATCCGCAGCGCCGGTCTGGAGGTGGGCACGATCCGCTACGAAGCGTCTGATGAAGTGCCTGCGGACACCGTCATCAGCCAGGACCCGCGCGCCGGAGACCTGGTCACGGCCTCCACCCCGGTCGACCTGGTCGTGTCGGGCGGGGCCGATGCCCTCATCGTCCCCGATGTGGCCAACCGATCCGAGGAGGACGCGCTGTTCGCCCTCCAGGAGGCCGGATTCGGCGCCGGACAGGTCCTGGTCGAGCGCCGTCCGCACGGCACCGTCGTAGAGGGATTTGTCATCGAGACCGTCCCCGGTCCGGGCGAGACGGTCCCCATCACCGGAACGGTCACCGTGTTCGTCAGCGAGGGTGCCGTGCCCACCGTGGTACCGAGTTCCGTGGGACTCACGCAGGAGGAGGCGACGACCCTCCTCGAAGAGTGGGGCTTCGTCGCCGTCCTCGGTTCGGAGGTCGGCATCGCATGGAACGACCCCAACGACGGCCGGGTCGCCGAGCAGTCGCCGCAGGCCGGTCAGATACAGGAGTTCGGTTCGGACGTGACCATTCGGATCGGTCGCGCCGCCACCGAAAACACGGTGCCGTCGGTCACCGGGAAGACCGAGGCCGATGCCAGGACCGACATCGAGGCGGCCGGCTTCGTGTTTGCCAAGGGTGCCGACACGCCCCTGGCTCCGGGTGACCCCAACATCGGCCGCGTCGCTTCGCAGAACCCCTCGGGCGGCAGTAGCAGCACCATCGGTTCCACCGTCACCGTGTCGATCGGCATCGAGGGGGCCGTGGTGCCCAACCTGTTCACCGGTGGTGCTGGCTCATGCACGATTGCGGTGACGCAGACCGTCGCACAGCAGCGAATCACCAACGCACAACTCACGATGAACGCATCGACGCTGCCCCCGGCACAGGATGAGTACTTCCTCAGGTGGGATACCACGGCCGCTCCCCCCAAATACGATCTGTCGTCGCGGCCGGACTGCGAGGGACGCACGGTGAGCCAGTCGCCCGCACCGGGCACCGTGGTCACCAAGAACTCTACGGTGCAGGTCTCGTTCGACCCGGTGCTAGCGCCGGCGGCCAAGGACATCTACGGTCGGACGATCACCGAAGTAAACGACGCCTACCAGCAGGCGATCGTATGGCTGGTCGGCACCACCAACGGAGGCGAGTGTCACGACGCCGTCAACCCGTCAGGACAGATCCGGCTGATCGATCCGGCACCCACCCAGGTGGTCCCGTTCAACCAGGCGCAGAGCCGGTACGAGGCGTTCTACTGGGTATCGGTCAACAACCCGGTGCGCCCGGCCTGCCCACCGCTGCCGTGACCCGGGGCAACCGGCAATCGGCAACCGCCCCTACACCCTCCCGACCAGGAAGTTCGCCAGCAGCTTCTTCCCCTCGGTCGTCATGATGCTCTCGGGGTGGAACTGCACGCCGATGACCGGGTGAGCTCGGTGGCGGACTGCCTGGACCACGCCCTCCTCGCTGGTGGCGGCGACCTCGAGATCCGATGGAAGCGTCACCGCCGCCAGCGAGTGATACCTGGTCGCGGTGAACGGGTTCTCGGTGCCGGTGAACAGACCCTTGCCGTCGTGGGTCACCTGTGAGGTCTTGCCGTGCCTCGGTTCGGGGGCAGTGGCGACCGACCCCCCATAGGCGACGACGATCGCCTGATGACCGAGGCATACCCCGAGCGTGGGGATCCTGTCCCCCAGCGTCTTTACGAAGTCGACCGAGTACCCGGCCGCCTCGGGGATGCCCGGGCCGGGTGACACCACAAGGGCCTCGGGTCGGTACTCGGCGAACGCCTCCTCCGGTCCGGCGACGTCGTTCCGGATCACGATGGGGTCGGCACCGAGTTCCCCCAGGTACTGCACCAGGTTGAAGGTGAAAGAGTCGTAGTTGTCGAGGACGAGCACCCGCATGGTCACCATCCCGGGACGGCCTGGTCGAACGCTACCCTCTGTCCCATGCCCAAGTCGAAAGGCCGGCGCAAGCCGAAGCGCCTCCACACCCCGCCCCCCGTGGCGAAGGAGGAGAAGGTGTCACCGCGCTGGTACCTGATCCTCATGTTCACGCTCATGGGGATCGGCGTCATCACGATCATCTTCAACTACCTGGGCCTCCTGCCCGGTGGTCAGCGCGGCCTGTTCCTGTATTCAGGGCTTGGCGCCATCGCCGCCGGCTTCGTGATGACGCTCAATTATTACTGAGAGCGCAATTCGCAATTCGCAATTCGCAGGAGGCGCAATCCTCGCCCCTCGCTACTCCTCATCCATCTCCTCGCGGCAGTGGCGGGGGGCCTTGGGGTCCGTGTCGGCTGCGTGGGTGACGACGAGGCGCAGCCCGCAGATCGAGCAGCGGTAGGCGACCGACACCTCCATCACTTCGTCGGGGTCGGGAGTCGGCTCCTGCGGGGTGGCGAGAAGCCGAACCGCCCACAGTCCGAGACGCCAGATGGCCAGCCCCCCGATGATCGCCAGGATGACCTCCACCCACCTCACGATGTGGCCAGCAGCTCCAGGATGGTCCCGTTGGCCATGCCGCCGCCTTCACACATCGCCTGAAGACCCCAGCGGGTGCCGGTGCGGCGCATCTCATGCACCAGGGTGGTCATGAGGCGTGCGCCGGAGCAGCCGAGCGGGTGGCCGAGGGCGATGGCGCCGCCATTGACGTTGACGCGGTCCCATGAAGCACCCGTCTCGTCGAGCCAGGCGGCGATCACGGAGGCGAACGCCTCGTTGATCTCGAAGAGCCCGACATCGTCCATGGTCAACCCACCCCGCTCCAGCACCTTGGTGGTGGCGGGAATCGGTCCGGTGAGCATCATCACCGGGTCGGTGCCGGCGAGGGAGAAGGCGTGGAACCGGGCCATCGGCTCGAGACCCAACTGCTCGGCGGTGTCCTGACCCATGATGAGCATGGCGGCGGCACCGTCGGAGATCTGAGACGAGTTGCCCGCCGTTATCCGGCCGTCGCTCTTGAACGCCGGCTTGAGGCCGGCGAGGGTCTCGGGTGAGCTGTCAGCGCGGATGCCCTCGTCTTGGTCCAGGACGCCGTCGGCGTGCTCGACGGGGACGATCTGACCGGCGAACCGACCCCCGGCAGTGGCCGTAGCGGCGCGCCGGTGGGAGTCGACGGCGATAGAGTCGAGGCGTTCGCGCGATGCCCCCCACTTCTCGGCGATCATCTCGGCCGAGATGCCCTGAGGTACGAGCCCGTGGCTGTAGCGGTCGAGCATCTTCGGACCGAATGGCATGCCCGGACCCTGTGATGCGGTGATCCCCATGGGCACCCGGCTCATCGATTCGACACCGCCGGCGATCACCACGTCGTAGGCACCGGCCATCACACCCTGTGCGGCGAAGTGAGCCGCCTGCTGGCCCGAACCGCACTGGCGGTCGACGGTGGTGCCGACCACCTCTTCCGGGAACCCGGCGGCGAGAGCCGCATTACGGGCCACGTTGAACGCCTGCTCACCGGTCTGGCTGACACAACCCAGGATGACATCCTCGACGAGTGATGGATCGACCCCGGTCCGCTCGACGAGAGCCCTCAGCGGAATCGACGCCAAATCAACCGGATGGATCCCCGCCAGCGATCCGTTGCGCCTCCCTACCGGCGTCCGAACCGCATCGACGATGACAGCGTTTCGCATGAGAAAGCCTCCATAGAGTCCACAGCTGCGACGCCTACGGCGCCGCCCGTGGAGATGAGGGGATTCGAACCCCTGACCCCCTGGATGCAAACCAGGTGCTCTGCCGGGCTGAGCTACATCCCCGAGGCACCCAATGTTACGGGTCTTTTCCCAGCAGCTGTCGATGTCGTCAGTCGCGCCGGTGCTCAGGGCCGATGCCTGGTTGGCCCTCGGGGGCTGCGCTCGCCCTGGGTGACACCGCGACAGCGGCCCAGGCGGCGGGCGAGGCCGCCGCGTACTACGAGGCGAAGGGGTACTCCGCAGGCGTCGAGCGAGCACACCGGCTGGTCGGCTTCGCTTGAGCCACTGATACTCCGCGAACCTTCTCGGGCCCATGTCTCAGCCCGGTTGCGACCGCGTCAGACTGCTTCCGCGATCGACCTCACGGAGGTAAGACCGGCGGACGATATCGGCCACCTCTTCTCCGTGCTTGTCTCTGAATCCGTCGACGACCCGAACCAAGTCGAATCTCGCCATTGCAGACTGCAGAATCAGACCTCCGGGGTGGTCGGGGTGGCGCGATCCGTAGCTCATAGCCACCCATCCTCCGAATGAGTGACCGAGCACGACCGGCTGGCTGATCTCTAGGGCTTCACAGAAGGCGCGAACCAGATCCCCCGCCCACTCAAAGGTCCAATCCTCGACTGGCCCCCAGTCGGAGCGGCCATGTCCGGGGCAGATCCAGGTAGACGACCTGAGCAAGCTCAGTCAGACGGGTGAAATCAGGCTTGAGGTACGAGTGGTCAAACCCTCCCGGGCCCCCGTGCAAGAGGACCACCGTTGGCCTGGTTCGCATCGTCCGCTGCTGGGAAACCAGGCCGGGACCGTCGATGTCGAACCAGAGACGGGTGCCCTCGACCCTCATGGCGAGATGTACCAAGATCACCGCGCACGACACGGGGCAGCCATCACAGCATCAGATGGATGCCACCAGCCGTCGCACGCAACCCTGCCCGGTCCCAGCGAGGAGGGCCCGACCCTCAGAGACCCTTGTACACTCTGCGCTTCTTCGGGGCCCATAGCTCAGCTCGGTTAGAGCGCATCCCTGATAAGGATGAGGTCCCTGGTTCAAATCCAGGTGGGCCCACAAGACCAGCTACCAGCCGACACACCGAAAAACCGCCTCTGAAAAGGGGAAACACTCCACATTCGCATCTCGCGTGGCCTCACGACGCTTGTTGCGGGTTGCACCCGTTTTCAGTAGTCTTGTGACACATACGTGACACAGACGGAGCCGAGCTGATCTCGGCGCGTAACGCACCGTTCGGAAAGCGATCAGGAACGGCACGTCATGACCGTTCGATCCCATGCCAGGGGCGGCACCTAGGATCCCTTGATGCGTTGGTCCAATCGTCTCGCCACATACGGCCTTGTGTTCTTCGGCTACGGCGTGCTCGCTGCGGTAGTCACGATCGTGGCCCGTTGGCCCGCGCAGTTCGGAGGTCCCGGTGATCCCGCGAACGTTGCCCAAGAGTTCATCTCTCGAGGCACGGCGGCTGCTCCCCCCTTGATTCCATTGCTCCTTCTTGGCGGAGCCGCTCTTCTCGTGCGCCATCGTGGCCGGTTGGGGATCGCCGCTGCCATCCTCCTACTTCTGTTAGGAGTCGTCTTCGTCATAGGCGGTTTCGGTGAAATCTTCGCTCCAGACCCGGCGACCGCGCCTCGTGTGGTGCTTGTCGTCGGAGGTCTGATCGCCGCTATCGGCGGTATCGCATTGGCGAGTCTCGGTGTCGCGGCACTTGTGGAGCGATTCAGGCGCGGTGCTTGATCAACGCAGTCGAGCAAGGCTCTCTCGGTTGAGCCTCTACTACAGATCACCCGATCTCGGACGAAACTGCCCATATCTGAGACCGCACCCGATCGGCACCTCGGCGCTCGCGTGCGGTCCCACATCGTATCGCTCACCGAGTCCCAGGCGATCGAGATGAACAGGCGTATCACCGGCCACACCTCGGAGTCGATCCTCGAGACCTGGGTCTGACAAGCCAGCGTGGCCACATCACTGGACGGAAGAGGCCAGCCAAAGGCTCGAACGGATGGCCGCGTGGTTTACCGTTAGGCTTCGCTGGTGCCCAACCTCGCTGAAATGAATCTCGAGCAACTCCATCGAGAGTGGATTGAGACCAAGATGAGGGTGTACACCCTCCGACCCGGTGTAGAGACACCGCTCTACACCGACGAGACAGCAGCCCGACACACCGCGGCAGAGCGTGAGCTGCTTCGGCGGGGATGCACTCAACAGGCTTCCGACTGGTGGGTTGGGCCCGACGGCCAGCCACTCTAAGACATCGGCGATCGGGTCCATCCTCCGCGCACGAAAGACGGAGCGCTCGACAACTTGATGTGCGCAAGTGTGCGCAGACCCAACCCAACCGATCCACGATTCCCCCCGTGATACCAACGGATCCCGGCGCTCGCGAGACCTCTCAGCGCATCCCTGATAAGGATGAGGTCCGTGGTTCAAATCCACGTGGGCCCACCAGGCAAACCCCCCAGAAACGGGGGGTGTTCCGTTGCGGGTCAAGGGATACGGTACCCAGCGGTCGATGGTCGGCATGGGCCATCGTTTGGATGGTTCTGCACTGTTTTCCCTGCAGGTGACAGGGGTGACACCGGTCGCCGACACCGTGGACAGCTGTTCCAGCCGATCCCCTAACGGGGCGTGAGAGCGTCGAGGAACTCCAGCAGCGCCTCCGTGAAGCGGTCGGGCTGCTCCCAGGTTGGGGAGGTGGGAACAGCCCTCAAAGACCTCCAGGCGGCCTCCCACCCGATCGGCGAGAACCCCACACGAATCCACCGTTGCCGGCTCGTCGAGGTCGCCGACGACCACCAGGGTCGGAACGCTCAGGCCATCGAGGCGGTCGACCGCGGGCGGCTTCAACGGCTGCGGAGTCCCCTCTTCCTTCTCGGCTCGGTAGTTGTCCAGGATCCACTGGTGGACCAGTGTGCGAAGCTCCGCGTCGACCCGGTCCTCGGGTTGGCCCGGTCCGTCGACCCACCACCGGGTCTCGAAGTCGGCGAGCCAATCCCACTCCTTCGCCTCCCACTTCTGCTCGACTTCCTCCCACATCTCGTCCTCACCCACGGCGGCCGGCGACTGATAGCCACCGATGCCACCGTCGACGACGACGAGCGCATCGACGCGATCGGGGCTCTCCAGGGCAAGGTCGAGGGCGATCATCCCGCCGCGCGACGAGCCGACGACGGTTGCGCTCGAGACACCTAGGTGGTCGAGGACGGCGATGGCATCGGCCCGGTTGGAGAACTCGACGGCCTCTGACTCGGTTCGTCCGAAACCCCGGGTGTCGTAGCGGATCACCCGGTGGGAAGCGGCGAGGGCGGGTACCTGGGGATCCCACATCCTCAGGTTGGCGATCCCGGCGTGGATCAAGAGCAGCGGGGGACCGTCGCCGTCGACCTCGTAATACAGCGAACCGCCGGGGACGGCGACGAAACCCGAGTCGGTCATGGCCGCGATGCTACCGCGGCGCAATCTGTCACACCCGGCCCGTACGGTTCCCACACCGGCAACCGGAGGACACCACCATGAACATCGTCGTAGCCATCATCTCGGCCACCATCGTCGGATTCGTCGTCGCTGCGGTGGTCGTCACCGCCATGCGTCGCCACACCCCGGCCGGTGCCGACCCGACCGATGAACTGCGCGACCTGCGCCACCGTCTCGGCGGTCTGGAAGGGTTGGTTCGGGCGGGCATCGATCAGGCGTCGACCGACCAGCGTTCGGTGCGTTCGGTCCTCGACCTGCTCACCCAGAACACGGGACGGCGTGGCTCGTGGGGTGAGGTCACGCTCCGCCGGCTCCTGGAGAACTCGGGGCTGGTCCACCTGGTCGACTTCGACACGCAGAAGCGCCTGCCCAACGGGTCCCGCCCCGACGTCGTCGTCGACCTCGGCGGTGGGGGTCGCGTCGTCATCGATGCGAAGGCACCGCTCGACGACCTCAAGGCGGCGTTCGAGGCGGACACCGACGCCACGCGCCAGGATGCCATCAAGCGCCATGTCGCCACGGTGCGCCGGCACGCCACCGACCTGGCGACCCGGGACTATGCCGCTGCCCTCGACGCGGCCTTCACCCCGGTCGTCATGTACCTGCCGGTCGACGGCGCCTGGGAGGCGGCCATCGACCACAGCCCCGACCTGGCTGCCGACCTGCACCGCCTCGGTATCCATCCCGCCTCGCCGTCCACTCTCGGTCTGGTCCTGGCCATCGTCAAGCAGCATGCCCTCGACAGCAACCGTCACGAGGCGATGCTCGACATTCTCGGCGACACCAAGCGGCTGCTCGACACCCTTGGCAAGCACACCGACCACCTGTCGAAGATGGGACGGGCCCTGGAGACCGCGGTCCGGGCCTACAACGAGGGGGTCGGGAACTTCAGCACCCGGGTTCTCCCGGCCACCGCTCGCATGTCCGCCCACCTCTCACTCGCCGAGCCCGAGTCGCCCGAGTCGGTCGAGTCGACGCCGTCGGTCGAGCGGGTCCCGGTAGACGACGGCCAGATCGGCCGGGTGGCCTGACCGTTCAGTCGTCGAAGGCGATGCGGTGCTGGAGTTCGAGGTCGGCCAGGGCGTTCCCCCTCCTGACTCGCTCCTGAGAGAGTCCACAGCGCCTCGCCGATGACGAGCGACCGGCGAGGCTCGAGTACTGTTCGGTAGGACGCAGCACCCGAGCATCCCGGTTCCCATTACCGTCCCGCTGCAATGTCTCGAATCCTGCTCACCAACGACGACGGCATCGACGCCCCCGGGCTGCTGCACTTCGCCCGCAGCCTCTCCGACATCGCCGAGGTGCGAGTCGTGATCCCCGACCGCGAGCGATCGTGGGTGGGCAAGGCGATCACCAGGTACGAGACGGTGACCGTGGAGCGCGTCGACCGCGACGGGGTCGCCATGTACGCCTGCTCCGGATATCCGGCCGACTGCGTGCAGTTGGGCATCCACACGCTGTTTCCCGACCAGCCCGACCTCGTGGTGTCGGGAATCAACGTCGGCTACAACCACGGGGCCGCCTACCTGCAGTCGAGCGGCACCGCTGGCGCCGCCCTCGAGGCCGGTGTGGCACTGGTGCCCGCCATCGCCTTCTCGGCCGGATCCATGGTGACGCCCTGGAACGACTGGAAGCACGACGCGCTCTCCCCGTCGGCGGCTCCCATGTGGCAGCGACTGGCCGCGGTCGCCACCGCCATCGCCCAGCGGGCACTCACCGCCGCCCGGCCGGGGGACGTCCTCAACGTCGGACTCCCCGACACGGCCTCGGCGGGGACGGAGCGCCGGATCACCACCGTGGCACCCGTGCGCTACCGGAGCCTGTTCGCCGGGGACGGTAACGGATCGTTCATCCACGCCCACGGGGGCCTCGACTTCGACGGGGCGTCTCTGGAGGGCACGGACATAGGGGCCGCCCACGACGAAGTGATCTCGATCACCCCAATCGCCGGAGCAGGACACGGATCGGCGTCACCCGGGCTCCTCGAAGCTGTCTCCGGCTGAGGTCAGACGCAGAGTTCGACGAGCAGCCGGTACGGGTTCTGCAGGTTGTCAAGATCGATCGACCGGGAACCCGGCATCCACCCGAGGTGCAGGTGCGCCGTGGTGGCGTTACCCGACCCACCGAGCGTTCCGATCACCTCACCCCCCTCGACCCGGGTGCCGGTCCAGATCCACTCCTCCCAGGAATCGAGGTGGGCGTAGTAGTAGACGTCACCGGTCGAGTCGGCACGGATGTAGATCTGGCGGCCTCCGGCCCAATGCCAGCTCGCCTGGATCACCGTGCCCGCTTCGATCGCCGCCAGTGGGGTGCCGAGTGGTGCGTGGAAGTCGGTTCCCTTGTGGACCCTGCCCCACGGCCGGGCATCGTGCCAGTCGTCCTCGAAGTCCCATCCCCCGGGGACCGGGCACACCCGAACCGGGGCACGGTCGGCGACCAGCGCCTGCAATTCTCCGAGCAATGCCACCACCCGGGACCACTCGCCGATCACCTCGTCCACGGTTCGGGATCGACTCGACCCGGGTGTCACCAGGTCGAGGATCACCGAAGGGCCCGACGCCACGAGTGCGTGGGTCGAGAATAGGGGGACCGTCGGCAGGCTGAGCGCGACACGCTGGGCCGCCGCCACCCGGCTCGAGCCGACGAAGCCGTCGATGCGGGCCACCAACCACTCGACTCGCGCCGCCCCATCCTCGTCGGGCAGCGTGGAGGTCTGCGCAACGGCGTCGATCATCCACCGAACCCCCTCGACCAGCTCGGCCAGATGAGGGGGATCCGGAGCGGGCTCTTCCTCGTCGTGGGCCAGCGCCGCACCCGGGGTCAGCAAGGAGATCACCGCGAGCAGGGCAACGAGTCGTCGGAAGGGCTTCAGCACGAACAGGGAGCCTAGGTCAACCCGTCCACAACCCGCCCTGTCGGGGCCGACTCAGGAGCGGCGGCGGGGCGCCACGATGACCTCGCCGCCGGGTCCGTCGACCACGGTCACCCTCGCCCCGGAGAAGCGCATCAAGATCTCCTCGGTCAGCACCGATCGCGGCGGGCCGTCGGCGACCACGATGCCCGCATCCATGCACACCAGCCGGTCCGAGTACTGCCCGGCCATGGTCAAGTCGTGAATCGCGGCGAGCACGGATATACCCCGCTCGATGCGCAGGTCCTCCACCAGATCGAACACCTGCTGGGCGTGGCCCACGTCCAGGGAGGTCGTGGGTTCGTCGAGGAGCAGCACCTCGGGTTGCTGCACCAGGGCGCGTGCCAGCACCACGCGCTGCCACTCGCCGCCCGACAGGGTGCCGAGACGCCGGTCGGCGAGGTCGGTGGCGTCGAGACGCTGCAGCACCCCGGTGACCAGGTCACGGTCGGCGTCGGTCTCGACCGCGAGATACGACAGGTGGGGGCTCCGCCCGAGGAGTGCGTAGTCGGCGACACGCATCCCGTCGGGTCGTTCGGGATGCTGTGGGACCACCGCCACCATCTGGGCCACCTGGCGCCGCCGCAGCGACGACAGCTCGCTGTCTCCGATCCGAATGGACCCCTGGTGCGGGATCACACCGGCCAGCGCCCGGAGCAGCGAACTCTTGCCAGCACCGTTGGGACCGATGATCGTGACCCACTCCCCCGCCGCCACCTCGAGATCGACCCCGCGCACCGCGGTCCTCCCGTTGTAACGCACCACCACACCCCGCGCCGTGAGACGACTCATCGGAAGCCCACCCGCGAAGTCCGCAGCACGATCAGGAAGAACGGGCCGCCGACGAAGGCCGTGACCACTCCGATCGGAATCTCCGATCCCGAGAGAGCAGTGCGCGCGATCACATCGGCGATGACCAGGAAGGCAGCGCCGATGAGCAACGACAGGGGGAGGATCGCCCGATAGGACACACCCACGAGAAGCCGCACCGCGTGCGGCACGACGATCCCGACGAACCCTATGAGCCCGCTCACCGACACCGCGGCTGCGGTCCCCATCGTGGCGGCAATCACCACCGCCGTCCGGACCCGCTCCGGACGGACCCCGAGGGCACGCGCCTCCTCCTCTCCGACCGACAGGACGTCGAGCAGCCGCCGGTGGGCGAGGAGCACGACCGCCGAAACCACCGCATACGGGAGGATCGACAGCACCTCGCCCCACCCGGCGGTTACCAAGCGACCAAGCAGCCACGAGTAGACCTCTCGGATCACGTCGGTATTGCGCTGCTGGACGAACGTCTGGATGGCGGTGAAAAACGAGGCGACGGCGACACCGGCCAGGATCAAATGCAGGCCGGTGCGGCGCCCCCCGGCGGCCGAACCCAGGGCGTAGGCAGCCACGACGGCCGCGCATCCACCGGCGAAGGCAGCGAGTGGTACCACGGGCGAGCTCGAGCCCACCGAAACGATCGCCATCGTCGCTCCCAAGCCGGCCCCGGCGGCGACGCCGAGCAGGTATGGGTCGGCCAGCGGGTTGCGGAACACCCCCTGGTAGGCCGCCCCCGCCACCGACAGCATCGCACCGACCAGGGCACCGAGCACCACGCGGGGCATGCGCAGCTCCCAGATGATCGCCGTCTGCCGGGCATTGAGGCCCGAGTCGAAGTCGAGGAACGGTAGGCGCCCGAACACCTCGGCCAGCACCGGACCCGCATCGATGCGGGCGGGGCCGATGAGGACACCGACGATGGCCGCACCGATCAGGACCACACCGGCGACGACCACCGCCAGCGGGCCGACCGACCGTCCCGGATTCTTGTCGGCGGTCAGGGGACAGCCACCGCGAGAACGACGTCGGCGATGGAGCGCATGTACTCGACGATGCGCGGACCCCAGCGCGACGACAGACCTTCATCCACGGCCACCACCCGGCCGCCCAGGACGGCTGAGAGCGACTCCCAACCCGGGCGCTGTGCCACCGCGTCGGGCGAATCCCCCGACCAGGTCGTGTGAGCCAGGAAGACGAAGTCGGGATTCGAATCGATCACGAACTCGGGAGACAGCTGCGGGTACCCGCTCTCACCTGTCCCGTCGGCGATGCTCGTCAGCCCGAGCACCCCGTACACGCTGCCGAGAAACGTATCGGACGTGACGCTGTAGAACGACGGGTCCAGCTCGTGGTAGTAGGTCGACTCACGCAGGGTCTGCGGCAGCGAGGCAATGATGTCATCGATCTCGCTCCGCATCTCGGTGATCAGGGTGGCAGCCTCATCGACCCGATCGATGGCGACGGCGATGTCGGAGTACTGGGCGAACACGCCATCGAGATCTGTCGGAGCGTCGAGCACCAGCACCGGGATGTCGAGGGCGGCCAGACCGTCGACGACACCGGGATCGAAGGTGAGGATCACCAGATCCGGGTCCAGGTCGGCGATCGCCTCGACGCTGGCCTCGAAAGCGTCGAAGCGCGGGAGGTCGGCTATCTCCGCCGGAAAGTCGGACCACAGGTCGACGGCGGCGACCTGATCGCCGGCGCCGAGGGCGAACAGGATCTCGGTGTGGGTCGCCGACCCCGACAGGATCCGCTCCGGACGAGCCGGGATGGTGACGCCGGCTACCTCGACGGGATACGCCGGAGCCGCGCTCGTCGAACCAACCGTCGTGATGGTCGTGTCGGCCCCGGTGCCGCCACCGCAGGCGGCGACGACCAGAGCGAGCGTGAGTGGGAGCGCAATGCGCCTGAACATGAAGACCTCCTCGAGTTTCGAGGAGGAAGCCGTGGAGCCGGTGAGGGCTGGCCACCCTTCCTCCGAAGGCGTCCAAACCGACGCTCCGGCAGGCGACCCGACTCGTCCCCGAAGGGCTTCACGGTTGCGGGACAGTGCCGGATTCCAACCGGCTTCGCTATCCGAAGCATCACCGGTGCAAACACCGGCAAGGGGGAGAGTAGCGAGTAGCGAGTAGCGAGGGGCCAGGAGCCAGGGACGAGGGATGAGGGGCCAGGGGCAACGGGCCAGGGACGAGGGCGGTGGGAGGGCGGGCCTGCCACAGACTCTCTCCCCCCGAAGGGGGGAGTACCGCCACAGGCGGGGAGGGGGGAGGACGAACACTACGCAGGCCTCGCGACGCGTCAGCCCTCCCCCTCCGTCAGCGGCCTGCGGCCGCTGCCACCTCCCCCGTAGGGGGAAAGAGTCAGAGGGGGCCGGCCCCGATCCGCGCTGTCCAAGTACCAAGTACCCGCGTCTTCTCTGGCTGTTAGCTGTTAGCTGTTAGCTGTCTGCTCTCGACCCAGGCTGCCTTCCCCGACGCTCTGGTTACCCTCTTGGGATGCCCCGCCGCGTGATCACCACCGTCCTCGCCTTCCTCGTCGCGGCCGGTGTGGGTATGGGAGCGGCTCTCCGCGTCCGACGGCGGGTGTCACGCCGCCCGGGGACCTGGGAGCCACTCTGATGCGGATAGCGCTCAACGCGGTGACCGAAGTGGGAACCCGCGCCGGCAAGATCCTGCTGGCAGAGAGGGGACTGGACGCCCTCGGCCTGTATGGAAACGAGAGCGCGGGACGCGGTGCCGACCGCAAGGTGATGGCGATCCGGGACGTCGCCGGCTTCGATGTCCTGGTGAGCGATGACACCGCTATCACCTCGGCGCTGGCTGGCATCGCCGCCGAAGACGGATTGGCCTTCGTCACCACCGACGATCACATCGACGAGGACGTCCTGGATCGATTCGCTGCCGCCGGAACCACCCTCCTGATCGGCGCCAACGTCGCCACCGGTCTCGCACCAGCCCTCGCATCTCACGAGTCGACCCGCGTCGACACCGTGCTGCGCACCACTGTCGCCTGGACGATTCCGGGCACCCCGCGTCGCCGCGGGGTGGTGGTTCCTTTCCCCGAGCCGATAGGGCCCCGCTGGGCAGCCTCCCGCAGGCGACAGCGCCGGGCGGCGCATCGACGGCACGAGGTGCCCATTCGAGGCGACTGGGCGGGGGCAACGGTGATCGTCGACGGAATCGACCAGGGCCGGGAAGTGGAACGCGTCATCGGCGTCGCCGACCACAAGGAGCATCTCGCGGCCCTCTGTCTCGCTGCTGCGGTGATAGCCGTCGCCGAAGGGTCGTACGGACCCGGACTGCATCGTCCGGCCGATCGACCGGCGGATTACCTGTCGGCGGCGCTCAGGGTGGGACTCGGGGTGGCCACCTACACCGAGTGAGCTGCCCGGCTCACTCCTCTGCTGAGGTCGCGTCCGCCTCGTCTTCTGGTGGCACGGTCGGCTCCGGGCGGCCCGGGCTCATCGCCGGCGGTCCTCCGGCCTTTTCCGGTCCGTCGCGACGCAATGGGGGCAAGATCCCCCGGCGCCGGGCCGAGGCAAGTGGCACCGACACCGTTGAACGGTCGCTCACCGGTGTCGAGTCCTCGAGGACGGTGATTTCGATACCGCCCACGATGTCGGTGATCAGGTTGTAGACCACCACGCCGAGAGTCATGAACCCGGTCATGAAGATCATCCCGAGGATGGCGAGTAGGAGCACGATCCGGAAGTAGACGGCGCCCTGCAGGTTGAGGCCATTCTCCAGGCCGATGAGAAGAGCCATCTCGTTGATCCGCTCCGGTATGCCGGCGTTGACGAAGATCGCCCAGAACACGACCGCTCCGAGGACGAACACCACGGCCATGACCGCGTTGAACACCAGAGCGACCTTGAGGACCGACCAGGGGTCGATCTTTCTGATGACGCGCCGTACGCGGTGGACGGGCATGGTGTAGATCTCCGCTCGTTACTCGCCACCGGAACGATACCGGTCGTCCCGTACTTGATCGGGCGTCTCGGCCCCTCACCCAGGCTGGCTCAGTCGCCATTCTCCTGGGGAACCAACGCGAACGCCGACACCTCGCCGCCGTCGCTCAGGTTCATCACCTTGACTCCGGAAGCGTCACGCTTCTGTCTGCTGATCGTGTCGACGGCGGTTCGGATGACCACGCCGTTGCTCGAGGTGACGAAGATCTCCGATCCGGTACCCACGGCCCGTGCAGCTACCAGACGACCCCGCACCCTGGTGAGCTTCATCGCCTTGAGTCCCAGCCCACCCCTCAGCTGGCGTCGGAACTCGCTGACCTTGGTGCGCTTGCCGTATCCGCCGCTGGTGAGCATGAGGATGTCCGCACCTTCTTCGTTGCTCGCGGCCGAAACCACCCGGTCGCCCTCGCGCAGCCGGATGCCGTGCACCCCCATCGTGTCGCGGCCCATCGGGCGGATCTCGCTCTCCTTGAACCGGATGCCCTGGCCCATCTCGGTGAACAGCATCAGGTCGTGCTCGCCCATGGTGGTGCGGACGGCCACAACCTCATCACCCTCCTGGAGCTTGATGGCGATGAGTGTGCTGTTGCGGCTGTCGTACTCCCTGAACTTCGTCTTCTTGACCTGTCCCAGGCGGGTGGCGATCACCATGTACTTCGACGT
The DNA here is from genome assembly GCA_040902765.1 of Acidimicrobiia bacterium. Lineage (NCBI taxonomy): Bacteria > Bacillati > Actinomycetota > Acidimicrobiia > Acidimicrobiia bacterium. The sequence continues at coordinate 183,007 of JBBDWO010000002.1, forward strand.
CTCGTAGTCCCTGGTGTCGACGACCGCCTCGATGCGTTCGTCGGGCTCGAGAGGGAGCACCGATTGAGCAAGCACACCCTTGGCGGTTCGATCCTTGCGAGGCAACTCGTGGGCCTTGATGCGATACACCTTGCCCCGGTTGGTGAAGAAGAGCAGAAACGCATGTGCTGTGGTGTGCACCAGGTGCGTCGTGACATCGTCCTCGCGTAGGTTCTCCGCCTTGACCCCACGCCCGCCGCGGCCCTGGGGGCGATAGACACTGGCGTTGACCGCCTTGACGTACCCGTTGGCGGTGACGCTCACCACGATCTCCTCGTCGGCGATCAGGTCCTCCAGCGACAGGTCTCCCTCATCGGGGATGATCCGGGACCGCCGCTTGTCCGCGTACTTCTCGCGGACCTCCTCGAGTTCGGTGGCGATCAGCTTGCGTCGTCGAGCCGGACTCTTGAGGAGGGCTTCGAGATCGGCGATCGTCTTCATGAGCTGATCGTGTTCCTCGCGCAGCTTGCCCGTCTCGAGCGCGGTGAGCCGCCGTAGCGGCATGTCGAGGATGTGGGTGGTCTGCACCTCGCTGAGCTCGAAGCGCTTCATCAGCGTGGTCTTGGCCTCGTCGCTATCGGCCGAGCCCCGGATGATCGCCACGACCTCGTCGATGTTGTCCAGGGCGATGAGCAGGCCCTCGACGATGTGCGTCCTGGCCTTGGCCTTGTCGAGGCGGAACCGGGTGCGCCGCTCGATCACCTCCATCTGGTGATCGATGTAGTAGCCGATCAGCTCGGCCACGTTGAGAGTGCGGGGAACACCGTCGACCAGGGCCACGGTGTTCACCCCGAAGGTCTCCTGCAGTTGGGTGAGCTTGTAGAGCTGGTTGAGGACGACCTGGGGATTGGCGTCCCGCTTGAGTTCGACCACCATCCGGGTACCGTTGCGGTCGCTTTCGTCCCGCAGCTCGGCGATGCCGGTGATCTTCTTCTCCCGGACCAGCTCGGCGATCCGCTCCATGATTCGGTCACGCGACACCTGATAGGGAATCTCGGTGACGACGATGCCGACCCGACCCTTGCGGATCTCCTCCACCTCGGCCACGGCCCGCATTTTCACTGAACCGCGCCCGGTGAGCAGGGCATCGCGCACGCCCTTGTTGCCGAGGATGTAGGCCCCGGTCGGGAAGTCAGGACCCTTGACGAACTGGAGCAGGTCCTCGGCGGTGGCTTCGGGGTTGTCGAGCACATGGATGGTGGCGTCGACCACCTCTCCCAAATTGTGCGGCGGGATGTTGGTTGCCATGCCCACGGCGATCCCGGTGGAACCGTTGACCAGCAGATTGGGGAACCGGGCGGGAAGCACCGAGGGCTCCTGGCGCTCGCCGGAATAGTTGTCCACGAAGTCGACGGTCTCCTCGTCGATGCCGTCGAGCAGGTTCATGGCGAGCGTCGCCAGGCGGGCCTCGGTGTAACGCATGGCTGCGGGCGGATCGTCTACCGAACCGAAGTTCCCCTGCGGGTCGATGAGCGGGTACCGGCTGGAGAAGTGCTGCCCGAGCCGGACCATGGCGTCGTAGATGGCGTCGTTGGAGTGGGGATGGAACCAACCCATCACGTCACCCACGACGCGAGCGCTCTTGCGATACGGGCTCCCCGGGCGGATGCCCGCGTCGTACATCGAGAACAGGATCCGGCGATGAACCGGCTTGAGCCCGTCACGCGCATCGGGGAGAGCGCGCGACACGATCACCGACATCGCGTACTCGAGGAAGGAGGCCTTCACCTCCTGCTCGATGTCGATCAGTTCGACCCTGGCTGAGTCGTCTCTTCCGTCGGTCACTCGCTACTCGTCCCTCGCTACTCGCTACTCGCTACTCAGAAGTCAAGGAAACGGACGTCCTTGGCGTTCTGCTGGATGAAGGTGCGACGGGCCTCGACGTCGTCGCCCATCAGGGTCTGGAAGATCTCGTCCGCAAGGGCTATGTCCTCCATGGTCACGTTGAGCAGAACTCGCTGATCTGGATCCATGGTCGTCTCCCACAACTGGTCGGCGTTCATCTCGCCGAGACCCTTGTACCGCTGCGCCGACTGCTTCCTACCGCCGATCCGCTCACGCAGCTCCTCGAGTTCATCGTCGGAGTACGCGTAATGGATCGCTTTTCCCGAACGGAGGGAGTACAGGGGCGGCTGAGCGATGTAGACATACCCGGCCTCGATCAGGTCCCGCATGTGACGGAAGAAGAACGTCAGGAGCAGCGTCCGGATATGGGCGCCGTCGACGTCGGCGTCGGTGAGGATGACGATCCGGTTGTACCGGGCCTTGCTGAGGTCGAACTCGTCGCCGATCCCGGTACCGATGGCGGTGATGAGGGCCTGGATCTCGTTGTTCTGGAGTACGCGGGGCAGACGCGCCTTCTCCACGTTGATGATCTTGCCGCGGATCGGAAGGATCGCCTGGAACTCGCTGTCGCGAGCCTGCTTCGCCGAACCCCCGGCCGAGTCACCCTCGACGATGAAAATCTCACTCTTCTCAGGGTCCCCGGACGAGCAGTCCGCCAACTTGCCTGGCAGACCCGTCGACTCCAGGAGGCTCTTGCGTCGAGTCAGGTCGCGCGCCGCCCGGGCGGCCATGCGGGCTCGCGCCGCGGTCATGCACTTGTCGATGATCTGGCGCGCCTCGCCAGGGTTCCGGTTGAGCCACTCGGGCAGCATCCTGTTGAGGGCGACCTCCACGAACGACCTGATCTCGGTGTTGCCCAGCTTGGTCTTGGTCTGACCCTCGAACTGCGGTTGGCGGACCTTAACCGAGATGACCGCGGTGAGTCCCTCGCGGGCGTCCTCCCCCGAGAGATTCTCTTCCTTCTCTTTGAGAATGCCGCGATCGCGGGCGAAGTCGTTGATCGCCCTGGTCAGGGCTCGCCGGAAACCTTCCTCGTGGGTACCGCCCTCGACCGTGTTGATGTTGTTGGCGAAGGAGAGCACGTTCTCGGTGTACCCGCTGGTCCACTGCATGGCGATGTCGACCTCCGACTCTTCCTCCACCTCCTCGAGGTTGATCACATGGGCATGGAGTGGTTCGCGCTTGGCGTTGAGATACTTGACGAAGTCGATGAGGCCACCGGTGTATCTGAAGGTATCTTCGACCGGCTTGTCCTCGCGCTCGTCGGCGAGATGAATCTCGAGGCCCTTGTTGAGGAAGGCCATCTCCCGCAGCCGCGACGCCACCGTCGCGTAGTCGTAGGTGACGGTCTCCTTGAAGGTATCAGGGGAGGCGAGGAATTCGATAGTGGTCCCTGTTCGCTTGGCCGGCTTGCCCTTCTTGACCGGCGCCGTCGGGGCTCCGTGCTCGAACCGCTGGGTCCAGGTGAAGCCATCCCTGACCACCGTGGCCTCCAGCCACGCGGAGAGGGCGTTGACCACCGACACACCGACCCCGTGGAGACCGCCGGACACGGTGTAGGCGCCAGCTTCGAACTTCCCTCCGGCGTGCAGGGTGGTGAGCACCGTGGTGAGCGCGGACAACTTGGTCTTTGTGACCTTGTCCACCGGGATGCCGCGCCCGTTGTCCTTGACGGTGACCGACCCAACCTTGTTGAGCGTGACGTCGATCCGGGTGGCATGACCGGCCATCGCCTCGTCCACCGAGTTGTCGACGACCTCCCAGATGAGGTGGTGGAGGCCCCTCGGACCCGTGGACCCGATGTACATGGCCGGACGCTTGCGGACTGCCTCGAGACCCTCGAGGACGGTGATGTCCTTCGCCTCATACGAGGCCGCGTTCTTAGCCGTCACGGGGCTCCTTCTCCTGGCGGACGGGCGCTTCGTCGGGATGGTGCCGACCGTTCGAGCGCTCGATCGTGCGTCGGCGCCACGCGCTGACGACACAAGTGTGATTATAGCCATCCCGGAGCCGTATCCCAGCCCTTCGCACCCTCCTAAAACCTCATCACCGCTTGGTTTTCGGCCTCCCGACCACGATCCGGACCGAGGTGACCCCGCCCTTGCCGAAGTGCTCGTCGAGGCGCTCTATCAGTTCGCCGACCCGGTACTTGAGGAGAGATGCCGCGGTGCCGTCGGAGACGCTCAGCACGAGCTCGCCATCGCGATACCCGGCCGGCGACGACATGCTTCCGAAGGGGTCTCCGACTATCTGGGGCCAGTCCTCCACGAGGGTGGACAGGTCGAGATCGGCGGGGATGCCGAGGCGGGTGAGGATGTCGGACAACCCATCGGAGATAGGGCGCAGGCCGGGGTGGAGGGGCTCAGTCATCCGCCCTCACCTCGCCGGGAAGCACCGACCACCGGCGCCCGACGAGGGGTACGTCCTCGGCACGGGCCGAGGTGACGAACACCTGTCCACTCGGGAGTTGTCGCACCAGTCGATCGCTTCGGTCGGGATCCAGCTCCGAGAATACGTCGTCGAGGAGCAGGATCGGGGCCTCTTCGCGCCGGTCCGCCAGTGCCCGATAAAGCGACACCCGCAACGCCAGGGCTACCGACCGCTGCTCACCCTGACTCGCTCTCGTCCTGGCGTCGCGATCGCCCACCATGAGCGTCACGTCGTCTCGGTGGGGGCCGATCGTGGTGGTGCGGCGGTCCTTGTCGAGTCCGCGGGCGGCCCGCATCCGCTCCAGCGTCCTCTCGGACAGGTCATCCCGGGAGTCCGTATCGGACGCAACGGCACCATTGCTGTCGTATGCCCATGAGAGGTTCTCGGCGGCGTCACTCAGTTCGCGATAGACCTGTCCCACCGCTTCTCCCAACAGGGACATAGCCGCCAGTCGTCGCGTCAGCACATCGGCCGCCCGTGACGCCACGAGTTCGTCGAGGGCGTCGAGTGAGGCGTCACTGGCGTACCTTCCCTCCGTCCGCAGCAGCGCGTTGCGCTGGCGGAGGGATCGGTCAAACTCCCGCTGCTCCACGGCCGACGACGGCCAGAGTTGCACACACGCATCGTCGATGAACTCCCGTCGCAGGGCCGGGCCTCGCTTGACCAGGTCGAGGTCGTCGGGAAGGAAAGCGACGAGTGACACTCCCTCGGCGATGTCGGCCCGCGATCTCACCGGTTTACCGCCGACGCGGACCCGACGTCGACCCTGGTGCGGGATCTCGACTTCGATTGTCACATCGCGGCGTTCACCGGTGAAGCCGCCCCGGACCACGCTGGCCTCACTGCCCACCGTGACCAGGCTGGCGTCAGGGGCACGGCGAAACGACCGCAGCATCACCAGGTACCCGATGGCCTCCAGCAGACTCGTCTTGCCGGAGCCGTTCGGTCCCACCAGGACGTTGACTGCCGGGTCTGGCTCGAAGCACACCAACCGGTGTGACCGGAAGTCTTTCAGGGACACCCACTCGAGGCGCATCGGCGCCGTCTTCAGAGACGAACCGGCATGAGGAGGTAGAGGAAGTCGTCCGCTCCCTCGCCTCGCAGCACACCCGGCTTGAGCGGGTCCACCACGCCAAGGGTCACCGTGTCGGCCTCGATGGCCCCCACCCCATCGTTGAGGTATCGGCTGTTGAAGGCGATCGTCATCTCTTCGCCGCTGTAGTCGGCCTCGACGTGCTCGACCTCGCCGCCGACGTCCTGGCGGGTCACGCTGAGCTCGACCCCACCGACTTGCAAGGTCATCCGGATGGGAATGTGATCCTCGGCCACGAGGGAGGCGCGGTCGATGGCGTCGAGCAGTGCCGACTTGTCGACCGTCAGCATGTTCGGGGTCTTCTCCGGGATCACCTGGCGATAGTTCGGGAAGGTGCCTTCGATGAGCCGCACCGACACCGTTCCTCGGCTCGACGAGAAGGCCGCCTCACGCTCACCGATGGCTACGGTGAGTTGGTCGTCGCCGATCGTCCGGCCCAGCTCGCGCAGGGCCTTGACCGGGACGAGGCCGGAGAGCGCCTCAGTCACAGCCGGTACCTCACGCACGGCGAGACGATACGAGTCGGTGGCGACCAGGCGGAGCGCCCCGTCAACGTGCTCGAAGAACACCCCGGTGAGCAACGGCCTAGCATCGTCCGTGGACGCGGCCACCGAGACCTGCCCGATCGCCGAGGTGAACGCCTTCCCGTCCACCTCGACGCCGGCCGACATATCGGGTGGGTCCAGCCGCGGGAAGTCATCCACGGCGAACTCCCGGAATCGGAACCTCGGGCCACCCCCCGTGATGACGACCTCGCCCTCCGTCGCCTCGAAGGTCACGGCCCCGGGGGGCAGCTTGTGCACCGCCTCGGTCGCCAGCCGTGCCGGGACCACGGTCCGCCCCTCCTCCATGACCTCCACCTCGAGGCTGGTCCTAATCGTCAGGTCACGATCCGTCCCGAGCACCCGCAGCGTCTTGCCGGTCACCTCGACGAGTACGCCCTGAAGGATCGGCAGGGTGGAACGCGTCCCGACGGCGCGACCGGCTCGACTGAGCACATCGAACAGATCGTCGCGCTCGGCTCTTATACGCACAGCGAGGCACCTTTCATCTGTTGCTTCTTCTTTGTATGAATCATGGAGTAGGAGTAGTAGGCGCTGTGGATTGTGGATGAAGTGCCAGATCCGTTGCAACCCGGTCGTTCCCGTCTCCACAGGCCTGTTGATGAATGCCGGGGCGCGTCCACATGCCGGTCGAGGGCCTGTGGAGTGGTGTGTACAACGCGGTGGTTCGTCCACATGGTCGACCTACGTAGTCCTCAGGCCCTGGAGGAGGGCCGTGACCCGGTCGAACAGGGTCTCGTCGGTGGTGATCAGGTTGCCCACCGTGTTCACCCCGTGCATAACCGTGGTGTGGTCTCTCCCGCCGAAGAGCTTGCCGATTTTGGGGAGGGACAGGTCGGTCAGTTCTCGACAGACGTACATCGCCACCTGACGGGCCCGAGCGAGGGGCTGGCGACGACTCGGTCCCTCCAGATCGGCGATACTGAAACCAAAGGCCTCAGCGGTGGCCGCCAGGATCCGCCCCGGGCTGACCGGAGCCGAGCCTTGCTGCGGTTGGAGGTCCTGGAGGACGTCCTCGGCCATCTCGAGGTCGATCGGTTGGTGAGTCAAAGCGGCGTACGCGGTCACCCGGGTCAGGGCACCCTCTAACTCTCGAATGTTGTCGATGACGCGACTGGCGATGAACTCGAGCACCACCTCCGGGACGGTCTGAGGGGCGAACGCCGCGTTGCGACGCAGGATGGCGAGCCGGGTCTCGATGTCCGGCGGCTGGATGTCCGTGGTCAGCCCCCACTCGAAGCGGCTTCGGATGCGGTCCTCGAGACTCATCAGGCTCTTCGGTGGTCGATCCGAGGAGAACACGAGTTGCTTACCGGCCTCGTAGAGATCGTTGAAGGTATGGAAGAACTCCTCGAGGACGGCTTCCTTCCCCTCGAGAAACTGGACGTCGTCGAGCAGCAGCATGTCGACGTTGCGGAACCGTGCCTTGAACTCATCCATGTGCTTGCGTCTAATGCCATCGATGAAGGCGTTGAAGAACGCCTCGGAGGTGACGTAGCACGTGCGCAGGGACGGGTCGAGATCCGATGCGTGGTTGGCGATGGCGTGGAGCAGGTGGGTCTTGCCCAGGCCCGCCCCGCCATAGACGAACAGTGGGTTGTAGTTGCCGCCGGGCTGCTCGGCGATGGCGAGTGCGGCGGCGTGGGCGAAACGGTTCGACGATCCGACCACGAAGGTCTCGAACGAGTACTTTGGCAGGATGCGCTGGACTTCCGACTCCCCCGCCTTGCCGTTGGGAGCGCTGGGTGGTGTCTGAGGTTCGGGCTCGTCTTCATCCTCGACGAGCGGATCGAAGCTCGGCTGCGCCGAGGCCTCCATCGTGACGGAGACCTCGGACCCGAAAACGATGGCCGTCACTTCCTCGATGAGCGGGCGATAACGCTCGTTGATCCACCGGAGGTGGAACTCGCTCGGCGCCACGACCGTGATGATGTTGTCTTCGTGTTCTCGAATCGTCAGTGCTTCGAGCCACGTCCTCCAGGTGACCGGGGTGACCCGCCCGCGCAAGACCTGACGGAATTCATCCCACGAGCCCGATTCCGGATGAGCTTCCACGTCCTCCCTCATATTCGCTGAGCGTTCTCCACAGTCGTATCCACAGCTGTGGAGAACGGTGTACTCCGTGTCGTACCCCACATCGACGACGACCCGACGTACCGCTTCTCGGCGGTTGGGAAGCTGACCGGCGGGGCCTCCGGTGACCGGCGAGTATATGGACGAGTCGGAGGGTCCCACAAGAACGACAAAACGCGCCTTATCCACGGATCGGCACGCATGGATGAGGTCCGATATCTATTGTGCGCCAACGGATCCCGTCATCCGGTTTTCGCGCTTTCCACAGCCCGAAGGCGCATCTGTGGACGTTTTGTGGTGGAAGCAAAGTTTCGCGACTCAAGAGGAAGCTTCGCGACTCGCCCGGCGGGAGCCGCCAGCGGCTCGCTCTCGGGGTCCCAGCGCCGCGAACCTGCTTTGACATCCACCTCCGCCGTTCGTAACCTTCCCGCCGACGCATCCTCTCCTCTTCTGGACGTCCCTCATGAAGCGCACGTATCAGCCGAAAACTCGGCGCCGCAAGAAGGTCCACGGTTTCCGGGTCCGCATGAGGACCCGCGCCGGTCGCGCCGTCATCAAGCGGCGTCGGCAAAAGGGCCGTCACCGTCTCACCGCGTAGGGCGCGCCCCTACGTGTCCCTGCGCAGGGGTTCCGATGTGGGGAGGGTTCGCCGGACGGGGGTAGCGCGACGCGCCGACGGACTGACCGTCATCGTCGCTCCAGGTCCAGCGGGACCTGCGCGGATTGCGTTTGTGGCCGGCCGGGCTGTCGGGTCGGCAGTCGACCGCAATCGGGCCAAGCGCCGCCTCCGCGAGGCTGCTGCCCGGGTTCACCTCCGGGCGGGACACGACTACGTCGTCGTGGCGTCCCCACGGGTGATGGAGATGTCGTTCGACGAACTCGTCGAGGGAATGCGACGAGTTATGGAAGGGAGATGAGGACGGTGGACCAACTCGAGAGCCGCCTGCGGCCATATCAGCCGGGGTGGTGGTTGCAGCGGCTCATCCTGGGATACCGGGCATTGCTGTCGCCCCTCTTCGGGCAGCGGTGCCGGTTCGAGCCATCGTGCTCGGCCTACGCTTTCGGCTCGATCGATGAGTGGGGCGCAGCGCGTGGTACCTGGTTCGCCCTGCGTCGGGTAGGCCGCTGCCACCCGTGGAACGAAGGCGGCTTCGATCCGGTCCGCCTCCGTGACGACGCGAAGGCAGGTGTCTGATGGGCGGACTCTGGGACGGCCTACAGAGCCTCATCGGATCCACGCTTGCATTCTTTTACGGGCTGGTGCCCAACTTCGGCGTGGCCATCAGCCTGCTCACGGTTCTCATCGGGGTGATTCTCTTCCCGCTGACGCTCAAACAGACCCGTTCGATGAAGGCGATGCAGGAGATCCAACCCGAGGTCAAGAAGCTGCAGCGCGAGCTCAAGCACGACAAGCAGGCTCAGCAGCAGGCGCTCATGGCCCTGTACCGGGAGCGCGGCGTGAATCCAGCAGCCGGGTGTCTCCCACTGGTGCTCCAGATGCCGGTGTGGTTCGCCCTGTTCTCAGTGCTCCGGTCGTTCGCCGAGGGCATCGCCGACAACGCGGTTCGGTTCATTCCCGAAGGGGGCGAACTGGAGGGCGCCGTTCGGTCCGCGGTGGCGGGCGAGGGCACCCTCGACTTCCTGTGGATGGACCTCCGCATCTCGCCGAGCAACGTGGTGAGTGGCTACACGGCGATAGTGGATGGTCGCGAGACCGAGATCGCCGGCAACTTCATCGGGTTCATTCCCTACCTGATCACGATCGGCATCGTCATGTTCACCGCCTACTGGCAGCAGAAGCAGATCATGGCGAAGCAGCAGAGTCAGAATCAGCAACAAGTACCGGGCCAGGCTATTATGAAGATATTCCCATTCCTGTTCGGGTTCATCTCCTTCAGCCTGCCGGCGGGACTCGTCGTCTACTTCGCGGCGAGCCAGATCTTCCGAATCGGGCAGCAGGCGCTCATTCTGGGCATGGACGACAAGAAGTCCGCTCCCGAGCCGAAGGGGAAGCCGAAGGCGACCCATCAGACACCACCACCCTCGACACCGAGCTCCAACGGGGACACCACTCCCCCAGCGGCAGGAGGCAAGCCGAAGCCTCGCCCACAGGGCTCGAAGAAGCGAGGAAAAAAGCGGAGGAGGAGATAGGTGAGCGGTACTGAGTGGCTCGAACTCGAGGCCCCATCAGCCGAAACGGCCATGGCCGCGGCCATGGAGCATCTCGGTCTCGATTCGAGCGAAAACCTGGACATCGAAGTGATGAAGGAGCCCGTGCGGGGCTTCCTCGGACGGGTCTCCGAGAAGGGGCTCTACCGGGTGACCCAACGGACCGATGGTCCTCGCCGCCGTGGCAAGCGGGGCAATGGGTCCGTGGGTCGCAGCGCAGCCGAGGGGGCCGCCGCGGGCCAGAAGACGGGGGGGACAGAGGGATCGCAGAGGCCTGGAGGGGGTACTGGTGCTGGCAATTTCGGTGGCGACGGTCGACCCAAGCAGAGCGGAGGCGGTCGTGGACGCGAGCAGCGCGGGCAGAAGCGCCCGGAGCGCCCACCGCGACAGGATCGACCCAAGGAAGAAGATGATCGGAGCGACATGACCATCGAGGATCAGGCCAAGGAGATCGGACGCTTCCTCGAAGGGTTGCTCGCCGCCTTCGGGCTGGATGGTGAGGTCGAGATGCGCATCGACGACGGAGTGATCTATGCCGATGTCGTCGGGGAGCAGACCGAGGCTCTGGTGGGAACGAAGGGAGCCACGATGCAGGCGACCCTCGAGCTGTGCCGGACGATCATCCAGCGGCGCGTGCAGGCAGGCGCCAAAATTCGCCTCGACATCGCGGGCTACAACGAGAGGCGACGGGAGGCGCTGAGGATTTATGCCGGCCGACTGGCCTCCAAGGTCCTCGAGGACGGCGGGGAGGTCATGCTGGAGCCGATGAATTCAGCCGAGCGCAAGGTGGTCCACGACGCCATCGGCGAGATCGAGGGCGTTCGTTCGTACAGCGAAGGCGAGGAGCCACGGCGGTCGGTGGTGGTCGCGAAGGAAGAGACAGAGTAACGCAATTTGCGATTCGCGATTAGCGATTCGCAAACAGAAAGAACCCCGGATACCCGGGGTTCTTTCTGTATCTTCGATCCGAAGAACCTTGTTTCACGTGAAACGATGAGCCCTGTGTTCCACGTGAAACACAGTTGCTCTTGCGAATCGCTAATAGCGCCTCCACTAGTCTCACCCTCCGTGACCCTCCAGATTTGTTTCACATGAAACACGGTTCTTGGGAATTGGGAATTGCGAATTGCGAATTGCGCTTCCGCTAATCTCACCCTCATGACCTCCGACTCCCCTGCCATCGCCAAACGGACGCTCGACTGGCTCGGTATCACCGCCCTACCCGAGACCATGGAGCTCCTCGAACGGTATGCCGCCTGGCTCGTGGAGGAGGCGATCCCCGCCGGAGGTCTCGGACCCCGCGAAGGCGACCGGGTGTGGAGGCGCCACGTGGCCGACTCCCTATCGTTCGCAGTCGGGTGGCGGGACTCGGCACCCCCGCCGGACCTCCTGGATGTGGGGACCGGAGTCGGACTTCCAGGGATCCCGCTGGCGATCGTCTGGCCGGAGACTCATGTCGTCCTTCTCGACCGGGGCGGTCGCCGGACCCGATTGCTCGAGCGTGCGGTTCGGGTCCTGGGGTTGGAGAACGTGGTGGTGAGCCAGGGCGACGCCTTCGCCGTCGCCGATGAGTGGACGGCAGTCACCTTTCGCGGGTCCGTCAAGGCACCGGAGGCTGTTGGTTTGGCGGCCCGGCTCCTCGACGTGCCCGGCACCGCGGTCCTCGGCCTGAGCCGGCGGACCGAGCCCCCGGACCGAACCCGGGACCTCATGGGAGTCGCCACGGCGTTGAGCCTGGAGCCCGAATTGGTTGGGGTCCCGGCGGAAATCCTTGACGGCCCGGCGTGGCTCCTTATGATGCGGTTTAATGCGTAAGTCCTCCCGCCGCCACACGGTCGTCGCCTTTGCCAACCAGAAGGGTGGCGTGGGCAAATCGACGACGGCCATCAACCTTGCCGCCGCCCTCACGTCGGCCGGCGACAAGGTACTTCTCATCGACGGCGATCCACAGTCGAACGCCACGAGTGGCCTCGGCATCGATCGGAGCGCGGTCGAGACGTCCATGTACGAAGTCATGCTCGGCGACGCCGACCTCGACGATGTCATCGTGCCCACGTCGACGGAGGGGCTGTTCCTGGCCCCGTCGTCGATCGACCTGGCAGCCATCGAGATCGAACTGGTTTCCCGCATGTCGCGGGAACGCCAGCTAGGCAACGCCATCGGGAAGATGAGCCGTCGGGTCGACTACGTGTTCATCGACTGCCCGCCGAGCTTGGGGCTGATCACGGTCAACGCCCTCGCGGCGGCCGACGAGGTGATCATCCCGATCCAGGCGGAGTACTACGCCCTCGAAGGACTCACCCAATTACTTCGTTCAATAGACGCAATTCAGAACAACCTTAACCCTACACTCAAGATAGAGGGTGCAGTCATCACCATGTACGACCGGCGAACCACGCTGGCGGCCGAGGTGGCCGAGCAAGTGCGTGCGCACTTCGGTGCGCGCGCGTACGAGACGGTGATACCGCGGGCGGTTCGGCTCGCAGAGGCACCGGGGTTCGGGGAGCCGATCGAGTCGTTCGATCCGACCAGCGCCGGGGCCGAGGCCTACCGGTCGCTGGCCGCAGAGTTCAGGAGGAGACATGGCCGTCGCTCGTAAGTCGGGACTGGGACGGGGACTTGACGCCTTGCTCGCCGTGGCTCCGGAGGAGGCGGCTCGCGAGGGGTATGCCGTCGTGGCCATCGGGGTGATCGTCCCCAACCCGCGCCAGCCCAGGACCCGTTTCGACGACGACGCGCTCGAGAGCCTCGCCGCCTCGATCGCCCGGGTAGGGATGCTGCAGCCGTTGGTGGTGTCCCCGGGTGAAGCGGACGGAACCTATCGTCTGGTGGCGGGGGAGCGGCGCCTCAGGGCCTCAAGGCTCGCCGGCCTCTCCGAGGTGCCGGTCATCATTCGCGAGAGCGACGATGAGTCGAGCCTGGCCGACGCCCTCATCGAGAACATCCAGCGTGAGGACCTCGACATCCTCGAGGAAGCTGCCGCCTACGTATCCTTACTGGAAGATTTCGACATGACTCACGACGCCGTCGCCGAGCGGGTCGGAAAGAGTCGGTCGGCGGTCACCAACACGATTCGGTTGCTCAAACTGCCCGCCGCGATCCAGTCACTCCTCGTATCGGGTGATCTGGCCCCGGGTGCAGCCCGAGCGCTTCTCGGACTCGATGACGAGGCCGCCGCCATCAGGATCGGGGAGCGGGCGGCGTCGGAGGGTTGGCCGGTTCGCCGGGTCGAAGACGCCGTGCGCGCCGCCCGTGAGGTGCCAGAGTCTGCCATGCCGTCCACGGCATCTGTCGAGCCGAAGCTACGACCCGCGCAGATCGTCGCCCTCGAGGAGAGGCTCGCCGGTGTGCTCGGGACTCCCGTCGCCATCACGTACGGCCGGGGCGGGGGAGGGCGGTTGACCGTCCGCTTCGGCTCGGTCGACGATCTCGAGCGGATATACCGAGCGATGATCGGATCACCCCCGGCCTGAGGGGGTGCGCGAATAGGCTCGCCTCGGGATCAGGTTTCGGCTTGCCACAAGCCGAAACCTGATGAAGCCAGCGACCTATTCGCGCACCCCCTGAGGCGTCAGTCGGCGCCAACCACGGCGTCTCGGTCGCTCTCCAGCCACACCTCGATGGCCCGAGCCACGGCGCGTCCCACCGCGGGGTCGAGATGAGGCAGCACCACCACCACCGCTGGCGCCCGGGTCTCTCGCAACAGAGGTGTGCTCCGACCGACCGAACTGACGCCGAGCGCGGTGGCCACGGCCCGGCCGATCGCCGATCCCGCTCGCGAGATGGTCAGCGCCGAGGCGAAGTGGTGGACTCCCGCTTCGGCGGCATCGTCGGACAGCGAGAACCCGATCACCATGTCGGCGGCGAGTTCGTTGGCGTGACGAGCCCGAAGGCGCTCGGCTGGCCGGGTGTCCGCGGACCTGGAGAGCAGCGGCTGGGCACCCGATTCGCGCAACGCGGCGGCCGCCGCCGCAGCTGCACTCCAGGCGCTGGTGGCCTCGTGGTCGCTCCGACAGAACGGATCGAGGAAGAGCCGCTGCCCGGCAACCGTTCGGGGAAGTTCCGCCAGCCACACCCGGTCCCGGACCATCTCGCGACCTACCTTGTCGGTGGCTCGAACCATCAGGGTCAGGTCGCCGACCACCTCCGGACCGACGATCCCGTCCTCGGCCATCTCCCGGTTGTGCTGGAACTCGAGCACGGCGCGCAGGGTGGCCGGCCCGAAGATCCCATCGATGTTGCCGGCCTCGAAGCCGAGTGAGTTGAGGCGTCGTTGCAGATCGGCGACGTCGTGACCATGGAGCATCGGCATCCGGTAGTAGAGGACGCGATCGCCGAGCCCGAAGCCGGCGTCGACCAGGGTCCGCCAGGTCTCACGACCCACCATTCCGTCCGGCGTGATGTGGTTGGCTTGCTGGAACTCGGTGGTCGCTCGAACCGTGCCCGCCTCGAACGTGCCGGGCTGGTCCGGGTCGACGGGGTAGCCGAGACGACTCAGTCGCTCCTGGATGTCGCGAACGGCGTCACCCGTGTCGCCGGACTTGTACAGCGCCATGGCGCGAGGCTACCGGCGCCAGCGGACTCGGCGACCGGCAGAGCCAGGTCCCGGAGCGCGGGTCAGACGAAGTCGGCGAGTTCGGAGACCAGGGCCTGCTTGGGCCGGGCGCCGACGATGCGCTTCTTCTCGACTCCGTCCTTGAACACGATGAGCGTCGGGATGCCCATGACGTCGTACTGCATGGCGGTCTTGGGGTTTTCATCGACGTTGAGCTTGGCGACGCGGAGCGAGCCTGCGTAGTCGGTGGCGATCTCGTCGACGATCGGACCTACGACCCGGCAGGGACCGCACCACTCGGCCCAGAAGTCGACGAGTACCGGGATCTCGTCGGCGATGAGGTCACCGAAAGCGTCGTCGGTGGCGGTGATGGTGTGTTCGTTCATGATCTAGTTGGCCGGGGGGCCTTCCTCCTTCTCTGTGTCAGCGTGCGTCGAGCCAGCGTTCCGCATCCATCGCAGCCTGGCAGCCCATGCCAGCGGCGGTGATGGCCTGTCGGTACGTGTGGTCGACGACGTCTCCGGCGCCGAAGACTCCCGGGACCGACGTCGCCGTCGACCCGAAGGAGAGCAGGTATCCCTGGTCGTCGAGTTCCAGCTGGCCCTTGAACAGACTCGTGTTGGGGTCGTGACCAATGGCGACGAACACCCCGTCCACCGCCAATTCCTCGACGGCATCGTCGGGAAGGTGCCGGAGGCGAGCGGCAGAGACGGTCCCGTCGCCGAGGATCTCTTCGACCACCGTGTTCCAACGGATGGCTATCTTTGGATGCTCCATCACCCGGCCGGCCATGATCTTGGAAGCACGGAACTCGTCCCGCCGGTGGACCACGGTCACCTTGGAGGCGAACTTGGTGAGGAACAGGGCCTCCTCCATAGCGGAGTCCCCTCCGCCGACGACGATGAGCTCGCGATCCCGGAAGAAGAACCCGTCACAGGTGGCACACGACGACACACCGTGACCCCGAAGTGCCTCCTCGCCGGGTACCTCCAGCCACCTGGCCGAAGCTCCGGTGGCCACGACCACGGCCTCGGTACGAAACTCCTCGTCCTCGGTGGCGACGAGAAAGGGCTTGCTGGCGAGATCGACCCTGGTGGCGTCGGTGGGGATGAGGCGAGCGCCGAAACGTTCCGCCTGGTCCCGGAACAGCTGCATGAGCTCTGGACCCATGACGCCCCCGGGGAAGCCGGGATAGTTCTCGACTTCGGTGGTGAGCATCAGTTGACCGCCCGACACGGTGCCTTCGATGACGACCGGTGCCAGGTCGGCCCGGGCCGCGTAGATGGCTGCGGTGTATCCGGCCGGACCTGATCCGATGATGACGAGCTGTTCTGTCACGAAGAGGTCTCCGAGTCGCGGCGGCGGGTACGTCTCGACCATAAGAACAGCGCGAGCAGCAGGATTAGTCCCCCGATGAACCCGTAGGCGATCTCCATCGATTGGTCGCAGTCACAGACCTTGGCCGCCAGTTCGCCGGTGATCCGAAGGGCGCCGACGAACAGGAATATGAACGCCAGCGAGATCGCGGTGAGAGCGACCAGGCCGAGGGTCACCCACTTGATGGCCTGGGCGGCACGGTCGACCGTCATCGCGCGTACGCGGCTGGTGAACGCTTCGAGGAGGTCGGCGATCCGCGTCGGGAAGTCGTCGAGCATGAGGCGAGGTTAGCGGGCGCCCGCTGCCGGCCCTCTCAGCCGCGAACGGCGAGAGGCTCGCAGCCGTCTGGATCGAGAACGGCGAGTCGATCGACGACACCCTCGTCGTCGACGCCGAAGAAGACCAGCAGCGTCGGCGCGTCGTCTCGCTCGTAGGCGAACACGAACACCCGCTCGTCGGTGCCCGTCGGCAGGACCTCGGCCGCGGTCTCGATACAGGCGGTCTCCTCGTCGGCGAGCATCGCCGAGTCGAATCGGTTGGACGGCGTCTGCATCTCGTCGTCGAGTTCATCGAGGAGGGCGAGGTCGCCCATCTCCGTGTTCTGTGCCACGGTGGTCGTCGTCGCTGTGGGCTGGGCCGTCGGCTCGGTGATGGTGGTGATCGGTGCTTCCGTCGTGTCCTCGGTCGCCGGGGCTGCCTCGACGACGGTGCTGCGGGCCGACTGCTGCCCGTCGGCGAACAGCGGCTCCGCATCCGCCTCCAGGTCACCACCGAAGGAGAGGACCGGGTCGGATTCGGTCAGGTCCTGCGCGTCGTCGGCGACCGACGCGCCGGTCCTGGCGGTCATCTCGAATGCGGAGTCCCCGTCGCCCTGGAGGTCACCGAGAATCGGAACGATGGCGAGCAGGGCTACGAGGACCGCAGCCGATCCGGCCAACGCGGGCCACAGGGAGCGTCGGGACGGGCGCGCCACGCCGGCCGTTTCGGTGACCCGGAGGCCGATGGCGCCGGCAACGGCGTCGCGCACCGACTGGCGCTCCTCGAGTGACATGTGGACGACCTCGGTGTCGCGGATGGCGGCGAGGGCGCGTCGATGATCGGCGAGGGCTGCGACCGCATCAGGGTGGCGCGCGAGGGCCGCCTCGGCCTCCCGGGCGGCAGCATCGTCGAGGCTTCCCTCGGCGAGAGCAGCGATGAGTTCTTCAAAGTCAGGCATGATGTTCTTCACTTTGAGGGTCGGAAGGGTCCGCGAGGTTCCCGAGTGCTTCGGCCAGGAGCCTTCTGCCGCGGAAGACGCGCGACTTGACGGTGCCCACGGGCACGCTCAATGTGTCGGCGACGGTCTGCAGTCCGAGGCCCTCCACGTCGGCGAGTACCACGGCGGCGCGGAACTCCTCGGGGAGGGCGGCCAGCGCCGCCTCCAGGTCAGGGCGCAACTCGACGGCGGTGAATCGGTCTTCTCCCGTCGGGTCGACCGGGTCACGACCTTCCGGGAGTGTTTCTACCTTGTGCCGTTTCGCCCGTCGTGCATGGTCGTAGCACGTGTTGATGGCGACCCGGTAGAGCCAGGTACTGAACGCCGATTTGCCGGCAAAGCTCGACGCCTTGCGGAAGACGGTGATAAAGGTGTCCTGGGTGGCGTCGAGCGCGGCCTCGCGGTCGCGCAGCATGCGCAGGCAGATGCCGAAGACGCGGTCCTCGTGGTGGCGCATCAACTCGTCGAACGCCTCGGCATCGCCCGCCAGATACCGCTGCAAGAGTTCGGCGTCTGCGGAGGCCCGGTCGGTCACGGCGGGAACGCTACCCGTTTGTCTGGTTCTACCTTCCCGGTCGCCCGCGGCGCCCGATCAGGTGCTGACCAGCACCGCGAGAGGCTCGGGGAGGGTGACGAACCCCTCCGACTCGTACAGGCACGTGGCCGGTGCGTTGCCAGCAGGCGTGTTGAGCATGAGCACCCGGGCTCCCTGGCGACGGGCCCACAGTGCGGCCGTTCGCACCAGTGATCGACCGATCCCGTTGCCCTGGGCGACCGGGTCGACGGCGACCCTCTGCAGGTATGCCATGGAGCTGCCGACACCGCTCACCGAGTAGCCGCACAGCCCGCCCGACTCGTTGCGCACCACATGGAAAATCGACCGGGGCGTCGCCGAGATCGCTTCCATGAAGGCCTGGCGGTCGAACTGCCAAAAGTCGTTGAAGGCGGCGGCATCGACGCGAAGAGCCTCCTCGTAGTCGTCCTCGTCTCCGACGATGACCAGGTGGTCGGGTGCTCCGATCCGATCGAGAGACTTGCGCATGAGTGCCAGGTCCTGGTGGTGCTCGAATGAAGCGTCATGCCATATCTGCTGGGCGGCGCGGGGCAGGGGTGGTGACAGGACCCGGCTGTGGGCGATCTCGTCGATCGCCTCGACGCAGTCGACGATGAACCCGGCTCCACCACCGCGCACCGGTCGGAGATGGGCCATCGGAACGACGCCGTTCCAGGGGCGCGAGTCGGCCTTCGACCAGCCCTTACGGAGTGTGATCGGTCCGGGCCAGGAGCCCTCGACGCGCATGCCGACTATCACGCCGCGGATGGTAGAGACGCGCGAGAGGTGGTCCGAATCGGTAACCACCGGATACCAACTACCCGCTCAACGCTCAACGCTCAACGCACAGACCTGAACTCTCTGGCGTTAAGCGTTAAGCGTTAAGCGTTGAGCGTCATCTTTCAGCGTTCAGCGTCGTCGGACGAAGCGTTGAGCGTTGAGCGATCCGTACCATCTCCTCTCATGGCCGTTCTCCTGTACCACCACCAGTCGATGATGGATCACGACACCGGGCATGGTCATCCCGAGCGGTCGGCGCGGCTCGATGCGGTGCTGCGTGGGGCGCGGCGTGTTCCCGGTGTGGTGGAGAGACAGGCGCCGCTCGCCGATGGGTCCGACCTGCACCTGGTCCACGAAGCCCCTTACGTGGACGCGATCGAGCGGTTCTGTGCCGACGGTGGGGGGCAGGCCGACCCGGACACGGTGGCCTCGACGGGATCGTGGGAGGCGGCGCTGCGAGCAGCCGGGTCCGGCGTCGCCGCCATCGCCGCCATCGGTGCCCAGGAGGCGAGGGATGCCTTTCTGGCGGTGCGACCTCCCGGACACCACGCTCTGGCCGCTCGGGCGATGGGATTCTGCTTCTTCAACAACGCGGCGGTGGCCGCGGCCCGCCTGCGGCGCGACGGTCGGAGGGTGGCGATTGTGGACTGGGATGTTCACCACGGCAATGGAACCCAGGACACGTTCTACGCGGATGACGGCGTGCTCTACCTGTCGTTGCACCAATCACCGTTCTATCCCGGGACCGGATCGGTGTCCGAGGTCGGTGTGGGGGCGGCTGCGGGAGTCACGGTCAACATCCCGCTGCCCGCTGGCACCGACGGGGCCGGGTATGCCACCGCCTGGAGTCGCATCGTGGATCCGGTCCTCGACGAGTTCTCCCCGGACTGGCTGATCGTCAGTGCCGGGTACGACGCCCATCGCAACGATCCGCTGGCCGGCATGCTCCTGGAGGCCGCCGACTACGGGTGGATGGCGTCGCGGTTAGCTCAACGCGACCTGCCGACGCTTGTCTTCCTGGAGGGCGGCTACGACCTGACCGCCCTCGAGGATTCGGTGGAGGCGACGCTGCTCGGGCTCGGCGACACCGCCTTCACTCCGGAGACCGGTGGGGCACTCATCCCCGAGGCCGCCATTGACCGTGCCGCCGCTGCCGCATCAGTGAGGTGGGAGACCGTTCAAGGGCCCTGAGGATCGTGCCGATGGGTGAGCATGATGTCTTTTGCCCCACCATCCTCCATGAACGAGCTGATCGCCGCCGCCACCGCGGCCGGTGCCTCCGACCTCCACATCAAAGCTGGCCGACCCCCGATGGTGCGGATAGAAGGCGAACTCTCCCCGATCGGCGATGCGGCCTTCACCGACGAGCGGACCGAGGCCCTGCTGTGGAGCATCCTGCCCGACCGGCTCCACCTGGAGTTCAAGGAGCACAACGAGGCCGACTTTGCCTTCGGAACCGATGAGGGTGAGCGCATTCGCGTCAACGCCTTCCGTCAACAGGGGAGGGTGAGCATCGCCGTCCGCATCCTCCGGCGCGCCACCATGGATTTCGAGAGCCTGGGTCTTCCGTCGGTGATCGGCAATGTCATCGAGGAGCGCAACGGCCTCATCCTGGTCACCGGGCCCACCGGCACCGGGAAGTCCACGACGCTGGCGGCCATGATCGATGCGATCAACACGAGGCGCGCCGTCAACATCATCACGGTGGAGGATCCGGTCGAGTTCCTCCACACCGACAAGAAGGCGATGATCCACCAACGTGAGGTGGGGATGGACACCTCCGGGTTCGCCGAGGCGATGCGCCGGGTGCTGCGACAGGATCCCGACGTCATCCTGATCGGCGAAATGCGCGACATGGAGACCATCAGCGCCGCCCTGAAGGCAGCCGAGACCGGCCACCTCGTGCTGTCCACGCTGCACACGATCGACGCCGCCGAGACGATCAACCGGATCCTCGACGTGTTCCCCGGGGACCATCAGCGTCAGGTCCGCCTCATGCTCGCCGGGGCGCTGCGCGCGATCATCAGCCAGCGTCTCATCCCCACGGTGAGCGGTAAGCGGCTTCCCGCGGTCGAGGTGCTGATCAACACCGATCGTGTCAAGGAGCGGATCGCCGATCCGGCGCTGACCCATGAGATCCCCGACGTGATCGCCGAAGGCGGTTACTACGGGATGGAAACCTTCGATCAGTCGATCCTGCGCATGATCTCATCGGGTGCGGTGTCGCTGGACAAGGGGATGCGATACGCCAGCAACCCCGCCGACCTCAAGATCCGCGCCCAGCAGCTGGGGATCATTCCGACTTAGCGAGCCTTCGGCCGCTAAGTCCGCGATTCGCAATTCGCGGTTCGCTATTCGCCAGACGGCGCTAGGCCCCCGCGAGTGATCCAGTGCGTCCTGCGAATTGCTAATTGCTAATTGCGAATTGCTCATCTTTGTACCATCCGTCCCATGTTTCCCCCACGGCTGGCTTCGCTCGTCGACGCGTCCGGGGTGCCGATGCAGGTTGCCCGACGCTTCGCCGATCGTGGCATCGAGGTGTTTCTCGTCGGGGGCAGTATTCGCGACGCGCTGCTCGGTCTGCCTGTCGTCGAGTTCGACTTCGCCACACCGGCGCCACCGGACGAGGTCCACGAAGCGCTCACGGGATGGGCGGGCTCGGTG
The DNA here is from genome assembly GCA_040902765.1 of Acidimicrobiia bacterium. NCBI lineage: Bacteria > Bacillati > Actinomycetota > Acidimicrobiia > Acidimicrobiia bacterium. Next base: position 204,403 of record JBBDWO010000002.1, read on the forward strand.
GTGACCATCGGTCAGGAGTTCGGGACCATCGGGTGTCGCGTCGATGGCGCCAGCGTCGAGGTCACCACGTTCCGGTCGGAGCGCTACCGCGACGACAGTCGCAAGCCCTTGGTCGAGTTCTCCGACGACCTCGAGTCCGACCTTTCCCGGCGTGACTTCACCGTCAATGCGCTCGCCCTCCGGCTGCTACCGGAACCGGACATGGTGGACCCGCACGGGGGGCTCTTGGATCTGGGCGCCGGGGTACTACGGACCCCGCTCGACCCTGAGATCTCGTTCGGGGACGATCCGCTGCGGATGCTGCGCCTGTTCCGATTCGTCTCCACCATCGGCTTCGCTCCCGAGGGAGCGACCCTCGCCGCGGCCACGGCGATGGTGGATCGGATCGAGATCGTGAGCGCCGAGCGGGTCCGCGAGGAATTCGATCGCCTCATCTGCGGTCCGAACGCCGAGGCGGCACTGTGGGGGCTCGTCGAATCGGGACTCGCCGGCCACATCGTCCCCGAGGTGGCCGCTCTCGGTGAGGAGCACGATCCGCTTCACCGACACAAGGACGTCCTGGCGCACACCATCGCCGTGGTGGCCAAGTGCCCCGCCGATGATCGGATCGTCCGGCTCGCCGCCCTGTTCCACGACATCGGCAAGCCGGACACACGGGTCATCGAGGGCCGGACGGTGTCTTTCCATCACCACGAGGTGGTCGGCGCCCGGATGACGAAGGCGCGGATGCGTGCGATGCGCTATTCGAACGAGGACATCTCCGACGTATCCTCGCTGGTGTATCTGCACATGCGGCCGCACACCTTCAAGATGGGATGGTCCGACCGGGCGGTTCGCCGATACGTGCGCGATGCCGGAGACCTTCTCGACAGTCTCAACACCCTGGTTCGCTGCGACGTGACCACGGCCAACGAGAAGAAGGTCCGCCAAATCCAGCGGGGTATCGACGAGCTGGAGACCCGCATCGCCGACCTGCGCGAGCGTGAGGAGCTCGAGTCGATCCGTCCTCCGCTCGACGGGAACCAGGTGATGGCGTACCTGGACCTCCCCCCGGGTCCCCTGGTCGGCAAGGCTCTCGACATGCTCCTCGAGCATCGACTCGATCACGGCCCCTTTTCGGAGGAGGAGGCGTATCGGCTTCTCGACGGGTGGGAAAGTGGCGAGTAGCGAGTAGCGAGGGGCCAGTGACCACTGGCCAGCTACCAGCTACCGGCCAGACCGAAAGACGGTTGACGGTTGACTCTTGACGGTCGACCATGCCCCCATGCATCCCCGTGCCACTCGCAGCCTGGCCGCCCTTGCTGAGACGCTGTTTCCCGGCTCCTCGGTCATGCCCGGCTCGGTCGGTCTACGCGTGGTCGAACGGTATGACGGCGAGATCCTCGACTGGCTCCCCGATCCGACCGCCCGACGGGATCTCATCCGATTCCTGCGCCTCCTCGACACGCGGCTCGGGGTGCTGTTCCACGGCCGCCTTCGTCCCTTCGCCGACCTCGACCCGGCAGGGAGGGAGGCCGCGGTTCGTCGGATGGCGCGGTCGCCAATCGGTCAAGTCCGGCTGGCCATCAAGGCTCTGAAAGGAACGCTCGGGTCGCTCTACATGAACCCGCCGCCGGGCCACGACGGCGACTGGGCTCCTTGGCAGGCGATCGGGTATCACCCGGGGCAGCCGGTGCCAGTTCCCACCCATGACCGGCTATCGGTCACCGGGGTTGAGGCGGAGGCTGTGTGGACCACGGACGTCGTGGTGGTCGGTTCCGGGGCCGGGGGTGGCACCGCCGCCGCGGTGCTTGCCGGGGCTGGCCTCGGGGTCGTCCTGATAGAGAAGGGTGACTATCTGGACCGGGCGGATTTTCCTCGCCGGGAGGGCGATGCTCTGCGGGCCATGTATCTGGACGCCGCCCTCGGGACGACGACCGATGGGGGGATCACACTGCTCGCCGGCGCCACCGTGGGTGGGGGGACGGTGGTCAACTACTCGACCGCCTTCCCGACCCCCGATCGGCTAAGAAAGCAGTGGGATGACGAGGCCGGGTTCCATGGGGTGTTCACCGGCGACGCCTTCGACCGTGCACTCGAGGCCGTACAACGCCGGGTCGGGGTCACCTGGGACGAGAGCTTGCCGTCGCGTCGCGACACGCTCCTCGAGAGCGGGCTGCGTGCCCGCGGCTGGCATGTGGACCGCCTTCCCCGAAACGTGCGGGGGTGTGAACCATCGGAGTGCGGCAACTGCAGCATGGGATGTCGCCTCGGCGCGAAGCAGTCCGGTCTGGAGACCTGGCTCCGGGATGCGGTGGCCTCGGGGGCGACCATGGTGCCGGGCGCGGAGGCCACGCGGATCCTCGTCGAGGGCGGCCGGGCGGTCGGTGTCGTGGTGCGGTCGGCGGCCGGATCGATGATCATCCGGGCGCGAGCCGTCATCCTCGCCGCCGGAGCCCTACATACGCCGGCGCTCATGGTGCGCAGTGGCATCACCGGTGCTGCGGTCGGCCGCCACCTGACCCTGCACCCGGTGACCGCGGTGTGGGGGCGGTACCCGGAACCGGTGGACCAATGGACGGGGATCCTCCAGGCGAGATACTCGGACGAGTTCGCCGACCTCGACGGCGAGGGGTACGGGTTCAAGTTCGAGACCACCGCGGTCCATCAGTCGTTCCCACCATTGCTGTTCGGCTTCGAGTCTGGTGCCTCGCTCATGCACGATCTCGCCCGGCTCCGGTACTGGTACCCCATCGGGATCCTGTTGCGGGATCGTGGCACAGGCCGGATGACGATCGGCCGGGATGGAACGGCGCGCTGGCGATATCGGTTCGACCGGACTGATTTGCGGCATCTCGGGGTGGCTGTCGAGAAGGCCGCAGCGGTCCACGCGGCTGCCGGCGCCGAGGAGGTGCTGTCGTCGACGCTGCAGCCGGTGCGCTGGACTCCGACGAGCGGGGGGACCGAGTCGGGCTTCGCCTCCCAGGTGGCCGCCGCCGGACTCGGTGCCAACCGCACGGTGTATGTGTCGTTCCACCAGATGTCGTCGGCCCGAATGGGTTCAAACCCGGACGAGTCGGTCGTCGGTCTCTGGAACGAGGCCCACGCCGTGCCGGGACTGTTCGTGATGGATGGCTCGGCCTTCCCGACGGCCTCCGGTGTCAATCCCGCGCTGACCATCCAGGCGGTGGCCCATCGGGCAGCCACCATGCTGGCAGAGCGCCTCGCCTGAGTGGCTGCTCAGACGTGCTTGACGTACCTGGTGGCCACGGCGTTCGCCGTCTGCAGCGCCGCGCCGTGGCCGGTCACGGCCGTCAGGAAGGCATCGCGTTCGATCGTGCGAACGGTGAGGGGAGCGGTAGCGGTGACCGTCGCCGTTCGCGGGATGTCGGTCAGGAGGGCGATCTCGCCGAAGAAGTCCCCCGGACCCAGTTCGTGCACCGGGCGTCCATCGATCGACACCGAGGCGGAGCCGGACTCGATGACGTAGAACCGGTCGCCCTGATCTCCTTTGCGAAACACGATGGTGCCGTCGGCGAGGGTGAGGGTCTCCGACTCCCGGGCGAGGGTCTCCATGACACGGTGCCTGAGCGGTGTGAAGAAGGACACACCGGAGAGCAGGCGGAGTCCCTCCGGGGCCAGCGCCACCGAGTCGATCCGTCGGAGACCGGCGAGGGCGAGGATGGTGACGCCGGTCACGAAGCCACCGATGATCGCCAGTCCGGCCCGTAGTCCCACCGTTTCCATGAGCAGCGGCATCGCCAGCGAACCGAGGGCCATGCTGGCGATGAGGGCGCTCTCCATCGCGCCGAACACCCGGCCCATCACCTCGTCGGGCACCAGGCGCTGCAAGATGGTGTAGGCGTTGACGTCGACGATCGAGTTGGCCAGGCCGATCATGACCATGGCAGCGATGGCGGCGGTCAGGTTCGGCCAGATGGCGATGAGGAGGAGCGGGGCCGACCACAGGATCACGCCCAGTCCGAAGTCTCCGGCGAGGCGTCCCCTGGTGGCGAGGAGCAGGGCGACGAACCCGCCGAGCAGGCCTCCCACCCCGAGGACCGAGTCGAGGAGACCAACGCCCGATTCACCGATCTCGAGCATGTCGAGGGCGATGGCCACACCGAACACGAGGGAGGCCCCGGCGACGATCGTCTGCGCGGCATAGACCCCGACCAGGATGCGCAGGTCGCGGCTCGAGAGGATCAACCGACACCCGGCGAGCACGCTCTCGTCCTTTGGTTCTTGATCCTCGTCGCCGTCGGTGCCGTCGATCACCCGGTCGGGAACCCTCAGCCGGATCACCATGGCGAGGGACCAGGCGAAGGTGAGCACGTTGAACAGGTACACCGTCGAGAGGTCGGTTACCGCGAGGAGCAGGCCGGCGATCGCCGGGCCCAGGAAGAAGCCAAGGCTCTCGATCGTGCTCGAGGCGACGTTGGCGGCCGACAACTCTCCCGGGTGGGTAGCGAGACGGGGGAGGAGCGCGGCCTGCGCCGGGCGAAACGGCGTGGAGGCCAACGAGGTCATGATCACGAGGGCGTAAACCACCATCGGGGGACCGTCGAGGCGGATGACGACGGCGGCGATCGCCACCAGGACCATCCGGACGGCATCGGAAACGATGAGGACGCGGCGGCGATCGAACCGGTCGGCGAATGAGGAGGCGTAGGGCAGGACCAGCGCCACCAGGATGAGTCGGATGACGCCGAACACTCCCACCGCGGTGGCTCCGCCACGCTGGTAGATGTAGATGGAGAGGGCGACGGCGTACGCCCAGTCCCCGATGACCGAACCCCCGAGCGCGAGATTGAGCTTGCGGAGTCCCGGGTTGCGAAAGACCTCACGCAGCGATCGACCCGACTCGGCGAGCCGCTCCCGAAACACCCCCACCGGCACCCCTCTATGTCGCGTGACGGAGCGAAGCTAGCAAGGGGAGGAGCGAGGGCGAGGGACGAGGGGCGTACCAAGTACCAAGTACCAAGTACCAAGTCTGGCTAAGAGCTATGAGCTATGAGCTCGGATCGCCAGTCCGAGAGTGGATCTCACCCAGGGCTTCTTTGCGCTGCTCCAGGAACTCGATGATCGCCCCGGCCACGTCCACGCCGCTGGCGCGTTCGATGCCTTCGAGGCCGGGGGAGGCGTTGACCTCGATGATGAGCGGGCCTTCGTCGGACCTCAACAGGTCGACTCCGGCGACGTCCAGCCCAAGAGTGTGGCTGGCGGCGATGGACGAGTCCACTTCCTCTGCGGTGAGGTCGACGGGGTGGGCGGTGCCGCCCCGGTGCAGGTTTGCCCGGAACTCGCCCTCGGCGGCGACGCGCTCCATGGCGGCGACCACCCTGCCGCCGACCACGAAGACCCGGACGTCATTGCCCCTTGCCTCCTTGACGAACCGCTGGACCAGGATGTTGGCGTCGAGCAGCCTGAAGGCAGCGATCACGGACTCTGCCGCCTTGCGCGTCTCGGCAAGCACCACCCCTACACCCTGGGTTCCTTCGAGCAACTTGATGATGTAGGGGGGCTTGCCCACGATCTCGAGGAGACCTCCGATGTCGCGGATGCTGTGTGCGAAACTGGTCACCGGCAGGCCGAGTCCCGCCCTGGAGAGCAATTGGAGGGATCGCAGCTTGTCCCGGGCGCGGGCGATGGCCTGGGACTCGTTGGCGGTGGGGACGCGCATCATCTCGAACTGCCGTACTACCGCGGTGCCGTAGAAGGTGTAGGTGGCGCCGATGCGGGGCACGATGGCATCGAAGTGGAGTTCTTCGCCGGCGAAGAGCACCCGGGGCCGTTTCGAGGTGATGTTCATGTAGCAGCGCAGGTAGTCGACGACGGCCGCCTCGTGCCCGCGTTGGGTGGCGGCCTCCACGAGGCGCGCCGTCGAGTAGATCGTGCTGCGGCGACTCAGCACCCCGACGCGCATCAGGGCCGTCCCAGCAGGTAGGCGCCCCCGGGTCGACCACCGCCCGGTCAGCCAGGGCTTCACGACCCAACAGCATGCGGTAGGTCATCCGCGTTCGGCGAGCCAGGTTCACCTCGATGGGCCAGCGCCGTCCGGCGATCGCCAGGTGGGTCTTGATGACGATGCGTTCCTCCTCGCGACCGCCTCGACCCGGGTTGCGAACGGTCCGGATGTCCACGATCGGAGCCTCCGCCGATACGGTTCTACGCCGGTCGAAACGTATCTGAAACTGGACCCGGTCGGGGCCGTCGTTCTCGATGATGAGGACCTCGCGGACATCGATCGACGACGAGCGTGCTCCGGTGTCGATCTTCGCCTCGATGAGGGGGATCCCCAGGTCGGGGAGTCCCACCCACTCGCGCCATCCGACCGTCGGTCGCTCCATCGGGGAGAGAGTAATGAGTGGCGAGTAGCGAGTAGCGAGGGGCGAGTGGGTCAGTGGCCAGTGGCCAGCTCGACGCCCGACACGTCGGTCGTCGGTGGATGTCTGGCCGTGAGCTATGAGCTATGAGCCATGGCTAGATGGAGCCTGGAGGCTGCCGAGTAGGCTCCATCCATGGCCGGTAAGAAGAAGTGGTTCGGGCTCGCTGCGCTCGCCGCGGCGTTCGTCGCTCTCGTGACGCGCAAGAAGCGTTCCGACAAGGGCGGCGGCGGCGCCGTCTGAACCAGAGCATCAGCCGAATGGTGGTCGCGTTCCCTCGAGAGTTGGCCCCACCGCGACCCGAGTACCGAAGGCTTCGCGATGCGTCTGGCCTCCCCCTCCGTCATCGGCCTTCGGCCGGTGCCACCTCCCCCTACAGGGGAGGGGACCGCGTGATGAGGTCCTTTTGTGGTCCCTCCCCCCGAAGGGGGGAGTACCTGGCGGCGAAGCCGTCAGGGGAGGGGGGAGGGCGATCGCTACGAGGGCTTCGCGACGCGTCTGGCCTCCCCCTCCGTCATCGGCCTTCGGCCG
>JBBDWO010000003.1 GCA_040902765.1 Acidimicrobiia bacterium
AAGGATGTCTACGCACACCTGTAAAGGATGTCCCCGGTCCGCACACGGGGGAGGAAAGAGCACAGGTACCCTCTCCACTCCATGGGAGCACCCTCCCGTTCGCTCGTCGTGGTAGTCGCCGCAGCCGTCGCCGTCGCTCTGTTGGGTCCGCCGGCACTCGGCGACACGGGCCGCCAGCGACTCGTCATCCATGGGACCGGCGACGTCGACGTCAGCCCGACGCTGACCAATCGCTTCCGCGTCGAGGGCTACGAGGTGGCCTGGCAGCGCCTCGACGGACTCTTCCTTCGGGACCACTTGACCATCATCAACCTGGAGTGTGTCCCGTCGACGCTCGGCTTCCCGATCCCGAAGGAGACGAACCTGCGCTGCGACCTCGACGCTCTCCCGGCGATGCGCACCGCCGGCGTCGACGTGGTCAGTCAGGCGAACAACCATGCGGGCGACTACGGACCTAGCGCCCTGGTCGACGGGATCGCCAACCTGAGGGCAGCAGGCCTGGTCACGGTCGGGTCAGGGGCGAATCTCGTCGAGGCGATGGCTCCAGGCATCGTCGACGTGGGCGGATGGCGGATCGCCATCGTCGGCCTCACGACGGTGTCGGGATACGCGGTCGGCGAGCCGGGCGGAGCGTGGTTCGCCTCATCCGATCAGCCGGGCGTCGCCTACGCCTCCATGGAGAACATCGCCACGGCCGTCGGCGCCGCAAGGGAAGCGGCCGACATCGTCATCGTGACCGTCCACTGGGGGAACGAGGGCGTGGGGTATCCCGATCACGGCGATCGGTTGCGAGCCGGGGCCATGATCGCCGCCGGTGCCGATGTGATCCTCGGCCACCACTCACACCGTCTCCAGCCCTTGGAGGTCATCGGCGGCGTCCCGGTGTTCTGGAGCCTCGGGAACTTCGTGTGGCCCGACATGGGCCCGGCGAGCTCCACCACCGGAATCGCCGAGATCATCGTCGAACCAGACGGGACCATCCACGCGCGAATCATCCCCGCCTACATCGAGTCCCACGGCCAGCCGGTCCTCCGCGGCCACCCCGACTGGACCCTGCGAGCCGATCGCGCCCTCATCCGGTAGCCCACTGCCGTTCGCCCCGGCCGTACTCACTGCAGGCTGCACGCTGCACGCTGCACGCGTGGTGCGACGGAGTCGCACCACATAAATCGCTACCTGTGTCACCATCGGGTCAAGGACCGAGAGTCGTAGCCGTAGAGTTGATATTCGCGATCTACTCGCTAGGGTGCCCCACCCGATATGGCTCTCTCCGGGCCGAAGACCGGACGAAAGCAGGATGACGACCATGACCTCGCAGATCACCGGACGCCGCATCGCCAGCGCGGTGGTGGCGATCGCCCTCCTCGCGAGCACCGCGCCCGCCGCCCTCGCCAACCATCAGGGTCCTCGGGACGGCTCCCGCCACAAGTACGGCGACATGATCGCTTGGGATATGACCTTCCCCGTCGCCGGCGAGTACCACTACAGCGACTCCTTCTGGGCGAACCGCGGCGGCGGCCTCCACCACGCCCAGGACGTGATGGCCGCCAAGATGGTCCCGGTCGTCGCTGCCAACGCCGGCACCATCATCCGCATCAACGGCAGCAGCGTCTCCGGATCGACCGGCCCCTCCAACCGCTGCTGCACCCTGGCCATCCGCCACGACGACGGATGGGAGACCGTTTACATCCACCTCAACAACGACACCCCCGGCACCAACGACAACCAGGGCTGGGGCATTGCTCCGGGCCTCGCCGTCGGGCAGCGGGTCAGTGCCGGCCAGCACATCGCCTGGGTCGGCGACAGTGGTAACGCCGAGAACGGTTCGCCCCACCTGCACTTCGAGCTGTGGACCGACGAGAAGGTCGCCGTCAACCCGTTCAACGCGATGCGCACCGCCGAAGGTCGCGCCCCCGCCGCCGTCGCATGCACCGTCGCCAGCGCCGGGGATCTGAGCAGCCTGTTCAACGCGTCGAGCTCGCTCCGTGAGGGTGCCCGAGGCGACGCGGTGCTAGCACTCCAACGGTTCCTCAAGGCGATCGGTGCGCCCGTCGGCAGCGTCGACGGGGTCTACGGTCCGAACACTGCCAGCGCGGTGCGCCACTTCCAGACGGTGCGTGGCCTGACCGTGGACGGCATCGTCGGATCGCAGTCGAGGTCTGAGATCTCGGCGCTGAACTCGATCCTGCCCGCCACCTCGGCCCTGGCTACCACCTCGAGGACGCTCCGACCGGGCGATCGTGGTGCCGACGTCAAGAACCTCCAGCAGCTGCTCCACGTGGCCGGGAACAGCCCGGGCACTGCCGACGGCGTCTACGGACCGAAGACCGAAGCCGCGGTGAGCGCCTTCCAGCGGGAGCGCAACATAACCGCCGACGGCAAGGTGGGTCCGCAGACCCGAAGCGCCCTGTCGGCGTTCCTCGGCCTCGACGGCATCACCCCCTGCACCTAACGGACGGCAAGCGGCAGACGGCAGACGCATACAGTGGTTGACATGCGTGGCGTGCTCGCTCTGATGGCCTCGGCAGCCCTGCTGGTCGTGAGTTGCTCCGCTGATGGATCTCGCGCCTACCTGGAGACGGTCGCCGACATCAACGCCCGGATGGAGGCAGGTACCTTCGCCGCACTCCCCCGCGATGCCGAGCCGACCTGGAGAGCGATCACCGCCGTGGTCGCAGTGCGGGAGGCTGCCGTAGCTGAGCTGCGGGCCCTGGAGCCACCGGAGAGCCTGGAGATCGAGCACGAGGTGTACACCATATCGCTGCAGGTGCTGGTGGCAGAGAGCCGTCGGTTCCTCGACAGCACTGCCGACCTCGACGACACCGGGTTCCTCGTCGCCCTGGGTGAGTCGGTGGATCTCGAGGTGCTCGCCGGCGCCGTGGCCCGGGCGTGCTCGGCGCTCCAGTCGGCCGCCACCACCACGGGCCACGACACCTACGTTGGGTGCTGAGCCAGGGGGCGGGCTCACGCTCCCGACTACGCTCACGCCGGTGAGTGGGCACCCGAAGGTCCGGTACTCGCTTGACTCCGAGACGTCGACCTTCACCATCGACGGCTACAACCGGGCACCGGCGTTCTCGAATTTCCTCCCGGGTATCGCGGGTCCGATCGGTATCCCCGCGTGGACCTACTGGGTGAACCGCGGTCAGGCGATCATGGGTCTGGGTGTAGGAGACCGCGACAACCAGATCCTCGAGTTCTACTCCTTCAACAAGGCGTGCCTCCGCGTCGAGTCCGAGGGCTTCCGCACCTTCGTCCGGGTCGACGATGGCCCGATCTGGGAGCCTTTCCGCCGGGTCGACGACCCGGCGGTGTCGCAGCGCCTCGACATGAACCCGAGCGGGCTGTGCCTCGTCGACGAGAATCCGGCGGTCGGCCTGCGCTGTGAGGTCCGATACTTCGAGCTGACCGGCCACCGGACCGCCGGCCTGGTACGGCATGTGACGCTGACCGATCTCACCGGGCGGACCCGCAACGTCGATTGGATCGACGGCGTCCCGCGGATCCTTCCCAAAGGAATCGACCAGCACGGGATCAAGAGGTCCGCCCGCCACATCGAGGCCATGATCGAGGTCGTACGACACGAGGACGTGCCGCTGTTCCGGCTGCGGCAGAGTGCGAGCGACGACGCCGACATCGGCGCGGTCCAGGCGGGCAACGTGTACCTGGTGACCCCGCGGACCGAAGTGGTAACCGACCCGCTGGTCGTGTTCGGCGATCGCTTCTCGCTCGGGCCCGCGGCGCGGTTCGCCGCAGGCGGAGCCGCGGCCGTCCTCGGCGGCAACCAGGCCACCCGGGGCATCACGCCGTGCGCCCTGGCGGTCCATCGCGGGACCCTCGACGGCGCCGGGAGCATGCAGGCGACGTCGTTCATCGGGCGAGCCGAGGAGCTCGGCCACCTGACCGACCTCCGTGAGGACATGGACACGGCCGGATTCGCCGACCGTGCCGAGCAGGTGGCGCGCCGGGCCGTCGATGCCGTGGCCGACCATGCCTTCACGGTGTCGGCCGTTCCCGAGCTCGACGCGTACGTTCGCCAGACGTTTCTCGACAACGTACTGCGCGGTGGCCTCCCGGTCACCATCGACGCCGACCCGCCGCAGCGGATCAACCTCTACTGGCGCCAAAACGCCGACCTCGAGCGCGATTACCACGACTTCGTGCTCGAACCGACCTACCTGTCCCAGGGGATGGGGCACTACCGCAACGTCCTCCAGAATCGACGCAACGACCCGTGGTTCGCCGGGCTGTCCGATCAGGGCGACATCGACCTCCTAATCGGTCTGATCCAGCTCGACGGCTACAACCCCCTCGAGGTGCGCCACACCGCCTTTCATGTCGATGCCGAGGTGGCGACGCGATGGCTCGCCGACCACGGGGTCGATGAAGGCGGCCGACAGAGCGTCGCCGGCATCGTTTCGGGCGGCCCGGTGACGCCGGGTCGCCTTCTGATGAGCCTCGACGACGTCGGGATCGATGTCGCCGCCACATGGACGTCGATCCTCGCCGACCTGCTCCCCGCTTCGACACCCGCCGAGCCGGGTGGGCGCGAGGCGGGCTTCTGGATCGACCACTGGCACTACAACCTGGACCTGCTCGACGGGTATCTCGCCGTCTTCCCGGACCACCTGGAGCGGCTGCTGCTCGATCGACGCCACACCTACTACGACAACCCCGACGTGGTCCTGCCCCGGGCCCGACGGGTGGTGGCCCGCGACGGCAGGCTCCGACAGCTCCGCAGCGTTGCCCTCGACGCGGCCAAGGCGGCGATGATCGACGCCCGCGTCTCCGACTCGTACCGGGCCAGGGACCACCACGGCGCCGGCAAGGTGATCCGGTCGACTCTCCTCGAGAAGCTGCTGCTCCTCGCCGCCACCCGCCTGGCCAGCATCGACATGGGCGGCCGGGGCATCGACATGGAGGCCGGCAAGCCGGGATGGAACGACTCCCTCAACGGCCTCCCGGGGCTGTTCGGGTCGGGACTCTCCGAGTTGGTCGAATTGCATCGGCTACTGACCACCCTGCGCGACTGGCTCGGCGACGTCACCCTGCCGCCAGACGGGATCGAGTTGTTCACCGAGATCGCCGCCTTCGTCGAGAGTCTGTCGGCCCTCGTCGACGAGGTCGACGAGCCGCTCGAGTTCTGGGTCCGAGCCAACGGGCTCAAGGAGCGATATCGATCGGCTGTCATGCTCGGCGTCGACGGGGCGCGCCGATTCCTCCCGCCGGACCGGATGGCCGACTTCCTCGAGCGGGCCATCGCCCGGGTCCGCTCGGCGCTCGGGGGCGAGCACGGTGAGATCGCGGCCGCCGGCGTGCCCCACACCTACTTCGTCAACGAGGTCACCGCGTGGACCGAGACGGACGACGGACCCCAGCCGACCTCGGTCGAGGCCCGCCCGATGGGGCTCTTCCTGGAGGGTGCGGTCCACTGGCTCCGCGAGTTCCCCGAGGACGCGGCGACCATGTACGCCGCCGTTCGGTCGTCTGCCCTCTATGACAAGCCGCTCGGCATGTATCGGATCAGCACTCCCGGCCGACCCGAGGATGCCGAGGCCGGGCGGGCGGTTGCGGCGTACCCGCCCGGGTGGCTGGAGAACGGCTCTGTCTACACCCACATGGAGTACAAGTACCTGCTCGAGGTCCTCCGCAGCGGACTCCATCGCGAGTTCTGGGACGACGCCCGGCACGCCCTCATCCCGTTCCTCGACCCGGCGACCTACGGGCGCAGCCCGCTCGAAGGCGTGTCGTTCATCGTCTCCAGCCTCCATCCCGATCCGGCCGAGCACGGACGCGGGTATCAGCCACGACTGTCCGGCGTGACCGCCGAGTTCCTCCACATCTGGATGCTGGCCACCGTCGGCCGCAGGCCGTTCCGCCTGGTCGAAGGGAGCCTGCGATTCGGCGTCGAGCCGGCACTGCCCGGCGACCTGTTCACCACCGAGGCCATCACCCGTCGGGTCACCTCACGAGATGGGTCGATCAGCACCGTCAAGTTCCCCGCCGGAGTAGTCGCCACCCGCATCCTCGGTGACGTCTTCCTGGTCCTGAGCAACCCGGGCCGGGCTGACACCTACGGGAAGGGAGCGGCCCGGGTCGCCGGCTACCGCCTCGACCACCGCGACGGCAGCACGACAGAGATCGACGGACCCGAGGTCGGCGCACCACACGCCGAAGCGGTGCGCCGGCGCTCCGTGCACACGGTCACCGCCCGTCTCGTGTGACCACGGATCGCGCGCACAAGGGGCGTCCGCGGCGAAGGCGTCAGCCGAAACACCTAGGGTTGGGTCAAACAGACATAAAGGCGGGGACGGTCCAGATGCACGAAGCACGCAGGCACTCTTCGCCGAGAGGAGATGCGACGACATGAGACGCGGGACAATGGGACGATGGTTCGTCCTGACACTCGCCGTGGCGCTCGTAGCCGCCGCCTGTGGCGACGACGAGGGGACTGACCTGGAGGGCGCAACCATCGAGGTGATGGCCGCGTGGGCCACCGACTCGACGGAAGGCGCCAACTTCCAGCTCGTCATCGACGAGTTCGAGTCACAGACGGGGGTATCGGTCACTTACACGGGTATACCGCAGGACATGACCACAGTGCTGGCGACGCGGGTCGATGCGAACAACCCACCCGACGTGGTGTTCCTGCCCGCCCCTGGCCTGCTGGCCGACCTCGCCGATCGCGGAGCACTCATCGAGATCGAGGACGAGGTGGGCGACCTGGTCGACGAGAACTACGCGCCGGTGTGGCGCGAACTGGGCTCGTCGGGCGGCACGCTCTACGGCGTGTGGTTCAAGGGAGCCAACAAGTCGACGGTCTGGTACGACCCGGGGCTGTTCGGCGATGCCGGAGTGACCGCGCCAACAACGTGGGAAGAGTGGGTCCAGGTCTCCAGTGACCTCACCGACGCCGGAATCGGCGCCATCGCGGTCGGCGGCGGAGACGGCTGGACGCTATCGGACTGGTTCGAGAACGCCTACCTGCGGGTGGCGGGTCCCGAGATGTACGACTCGCTCCAGACGGGTGCTATCGCATGGACCGACCAGTCCGTGTACGACACCCTCGACTTCCTCGGTCAGATCCTCAACGACGACTTCATCGTCGGTGGGACGGCCCGCGGACTCCAGGATGGGTTCGTCGCATCGGTGAACACGGTGTTTGCCACCGGCGAGGCTGCCGTCGTGTACGAGGGCGACTTCGTGGCTGGCGTGATCATCGGAGAGACCGATGCAGAGCCCGGCACCGGATTCGACTTCTTCGACTGGCCAAGCATGGACGGCTCGCCGCCTGCGGTGATGGGCGGTGGCGACGTCGCCGTGGTCCTCAGGGAGAGCGGTGCGGCCTTCGAGTTCCTGCGCTTCCTGGCGCAGCCTGAGTCGGCGGCGATCTGGGCAGCTCAGGGCGGCTTCTCGTCGATGAACCGGAACCTCGATGTCTCGGTGTACCCCGACGACATCACTCGCCGGGCAGCGGCAGCGCTCGCCCAGGCCGAGGCATTCCGCTTCGACATGTCCGACCTGATGCCGTCCGCCTTCGGTTCGACCGTCGGCGCCGGCTTCTGGGGTGGCCTCCAGGCGTGGCTCGGAAATCCGGGCAACGTCGATGCCATCCTGGCTCAGATGGAATCGGAGGCGGCAGCAGCCCACGGGGGCTGACAACCGTCTGAAACCAACGAGTGACGCATTGGGGAGGGCCTCCGGGCCCTCCCCAATGCGCGACCGGGGTCTCTCCCGGTAGCATCGGATGGCCGACGGGAGGGAGGGAAGTGAAGGGCCAGAACCGGGGATGGGTCCTCCTCTTCCTGCTTCCAGCCCTCGTCGTGATCGGCGCCCTCGTCGTCTACCCGGTCCTCGCCACCATCTGGCGTAGCCTCTTCGACAGTATCGGGACCGAGTTCGTTGGGCTGGACAACTACCGCCGCATGCTCGAGTTGACCCGCATGCGGCGGGCGATCTTCAACTCGTTCATCTGGGTGGCTGTGTTCCCGATCGCCGTCACGACCATCGGCCTGGTGCTGGCAGTCCTCTCCGAGAAGGTCGGCTGGCGCACCGCATTCAGGCTGATCCTGTTCGTACCGGCGGCCATCGCCGCTCTCTCCTCCGGGATCATCTGGAGGATCATGTACCAGACCGAGCCGTCGCGCGGCGTGGTCAATGCGGTCATCAGCGTTCCGATGTCGCTGGTATCGAGCGAGGGTGCTTTCGCCGGCGCCGCGCCCTCCTATGACGGCGGCGAGGAGGAGGCCGACGGCTCGATGTCTTTCGCCGTCGACGTCGACGGTGAGGGCGGGGTCGCCTACCTGGGACTGGTGCGCATCCCGCTTTCGGCGCTCCCCGATGATGCCGTTGCAGCCCGCGATCCCCAGCTGCTCGGCCCGGGGACTCTCAGCGGCGTGGTGTGGCGCGACACCCGGGCCGGCGAGGACGTCCGGGGGGCCATCGATCCCGAGGAGATGGGGCTCCCGAGGGTCCCGGTGCGAATCATCGACCCTGAGGGCACCGTCGTCGACACCGTCGAATCGGGTGTCGACGGCACCTTCGAGGTGACCGGGCTCGACCCCGGGCGGTACCGCGCCGTCATCCCGACCAGCCAGTTCAGCAGTGCCTGGGGCGGGATCCCGTGGCTCGGATCCGACCTGATCACGCTCTCGGCGATCATCGCCGGGATCTGGATCTGGGGCGGATTCGCCCTGATCATCATCGGAGCCGGCCTCGCCGCCCTCCCTCGCGAGACCCTGGAGGCGGCGCGAGTGGACGGCGCCACCGAGTGGCAGGTGTTCCGCAGAGTGACCGTCCCTCAGCTCACGCCGGTCCTGGGCGTCGTTTTCGTGTCGCTGACCATCGGTGCCCTCAAGATGTTCGACCTCATCCTGGGCATCGCTCCCGGGTCGGTGCAGGCCGACGCCAACGTCATCGCCCTCGAGATGTGGCGTACTTCGTTCAGCGGACTCGGTGAACGAGGGCTCGGCTCGGCGATCGCCGTCTTTCTCTTCGTGATGATCATTCCCGTCCTCGCCTTCAACATCAGGCGCTTCCGACTCCAGGAGGGAGGCCGATGACCGCACCCCCCGAGACCGAACGGCGGTCCATCGTCTCGCGGTTCACCGCCCTGATCGCCAAGGGCTCGGTTCAGATCACGCTGATCGTGGTCGCCTTCTTCTGGCTGGTGCCGGGGCTGGGCCTGCTCATTACGAGCTTGCGCCCGGTGCAGCGATACGCCGAGTCCGGCTGGTGGACCGCAGTGACCACACCGGGTGAGCTGACGCTCCAGAACTACGCCAACCTCCTCTCCGACTCCGCTCTCATCTCCAGTTTCACCACCACCGTCGTCATCGCGGTGGCCAATACCGTCCTGGTCGTCATCCTGGCCGCCATGGCCGGGTATGCCCTCGCATGGATCCCGTTCAAGGGACGCGACGCGCTCTTCCTGGTCATAGTCGGGATGCTGGTCGTTCCTCTCCAGATGGCCCTGATCCCGGCGTTCCAGGTGTTCGGCCTCGTCGGCCTGCGGGGCATCCCGGCGGTCGTGTTCTTCCACACCGCGTTCGGTCTGCCGTTCGCCGTGTTCCTGATGAGGAACTACTTCGCCAGCCTTCCGAGCAGCCTGCTCGAGTCGGCTCGCATGGACGGCGCCAGCGAATGGCGGATCTTCACCCGGATCGTCCTGCCCCTCGGATTCCCCGCCCTCGCCTCGCTGACGATCTTCCAGTTCACCTGGACGTGGAACGACCTGCTGGTGGCGCTCGTTTTCGCCGGTGAACAGCGGCCGCTCACCCTGTTCCTGAGGGACCGGCTCAATCAGTTCAGCTCGGGCATCGACGTCATCGCCCCTGGTGTGTTCCTGTCGGCGATCGTGCCCCTGATCATCTTCTTCGCCTTCCAGAGGTACTTCGAGGCGGGTCTGCTCGGCGGCTCGGTCAAGTAGCCCGTCGCCGCCGGGCCACTAGGGGGTGCACGAATAGGTCGCTGGCTTCATCAGGTTTCGGCTTTGCCACAAGCCGAAACCTGATCCCCGGGCGAGCCTATTCGCGCACCCCCTAGGCCAGCCGGTCGCCGGTGGCCGGGTCGAAGAGGTGCACCTTCGACGTGTCGACGGCAAGGGTGATGCGGTCGCCGTCCTCGATCGCCACGTCGGCACTCACTCGAGCCGTGAAGCGGCTGGTGTCCCCCAGCGAGGCGGGTTCGGCCTCGGTGTCGGCCAATAGCTCCTCGATGTCCGGCGTGATCACCGGGGGCAGGTCGATGGTGAAGTGCACGAAGGACTCCGCCCCGAGCGCCTCGACCACGTCGACTTTGGCGTCGAGAGTGTTGCCATTGCTCGAAGCGGCGGCGACCCGGCTGTCCTCGAAGTCACCGGGTCGGATCCCGGCGACCACCTCGCGCCCCATGTACTCGGAGAGGCTGCGGTACCGGGCCACCGCATCGGCGTGCAGCGCCAGCCGACGGCGGCCGAACACCATGTCCACGCCCCCGTCACCGCTGCCCTCGAGGCGGGCCTTGACGAGGTTCATGGCCGGGCTGCCGATGAAACCGGCAACGAACAGGTTCTTCGGCTCGTTGAAGAGCCGCGAGGGCTTGTCCACCTGCT
Organism: Acidimicrobiia bacterium; assembly: GCA_040902765.1. Lineage (NCBI taxonomy): Bacteria > Bacillati > Actinomycetota > Acidimicrobiia > Acidimicrobiia bacterium. Next base: position 10,592 of record JBBDWO010000003.1, read on the forward strand.
GGAGGGTCTCGGGGCGGCGCTCGCTGTAGGGCTTGAGCACGGCGACGCGCTCGCCCAGCGTCATCGCCTCGATCTGATCGTGGGTGACGTACACCGTGGTGGTCCCGAGGCGGTCGTGGAGCACCGCCAGCTCGGTCCTCATCAACACCCGGAGCTTGGCATCCAGGTTGGACAGGGGCTCGTCCATGAGGAACGCGGCCGGATCGCGCACAATCGCCCGGCCCATGGCGACCCGCTGCCGCTGACCCCCCGACAGCGCCCGCGGCTTGCGGTCGAGGAAGTCGCTGAGTTCCAGCAGGACGGCCGCGTCATTGACCCGGCGCTCGATCTCCTCCTTGGGGCGCTTGGCGAGCTTCAGCGCAAAGCCGATGTTGTCCCGCACCGACATATGCGGATACAGGGCGTAGTTCTGGAACACCATCGCGATGTCGCGGTCCTTCGGGGCGACGTCGTTGACCACTCGCCCACCGATCTCGATCTTGCCTTCGGTGACTTCTTCGAGGCCGGCGATCATCCGAAGGACCGTCGACTTGCCGCATCCCGATGGGCCGACGAAGACGATGAACTCTCCATCGGCGATGTCGAGATCGATGCCGAAGATGGCGCGGTGACCGCCGGGATAGACCTTGCCGACTCCCTCGAGGGTTATCTCGGCCATGCGCTCCACTCCCGACCGCTCGGCGACTCGCCAGCCATCCTACCCATCGGCTCCTCGGCGCCGCCGGGACGGGGGCGAGCCACTAGCGTATTCCGCTGTCCCCGAAGAGGTCCCACCTGCCGTGTCGCTGCGTCGAACCAGTTCCCGCCCGACTCGCTCGAGCTCCTTCGACCGCCGCCCGGGTGGGTCGCCGGTCTCACCGTCTCGGTGCCACCGATGACGGCGCGTTTGGTGATCGGCAAGCGGGACTTCGACGCCATCATCTTCGACATGGACGGGGTGGTCACCGACACCGCCCGAGTGCACTTCGCGGCATGGAAACGCCTCTTCGACGACTGGCTCGTCGGGGCGACGGGGCCAGGGGTCGATACCCGCCCGTTCACCGAAGACGACTACCACAAGCTCGTGGACGGTCGCTCCCGCCTCGACGGCATCGTTGCCTTCCTCGCCGACCGCGGCGCCCATCTGGAGTCGGGCACTCCCGCGGACGACCCCGGCGATGCGTCGGTGTGGGCACTCGCCAACCGGAAGAACGACCTGTTCCTCGACGCCCTAGCCGCCGAGCCCGCCGAGGCGCTCGCCTCGTCGGTCGACATCGCCAGGGCGGCCGAGCGAAGTGGGATCGACATCGCGCTGGTTACCGCGAGCCGCAACCGCGCCGCCGTGCTCGAGTCGGCCGGGCTCGGCTCACTGTTCGAGGTGGTCGTCGACGGCGTCGTGGCAGCCGAGCTCGGGCTGCCGGGGAGGCCTGATCCCGCCATGTTCCTGGAGGCAGCGCGCCGGCTCGGCGTGGAACCAGCCCGCGCCGTGATCTTCGAGGACGCCCTGCCGGGAGTCGCCGCCGCTCGTCGCGGCGGCTTCGGCCTGGTGATCGGTGTCGACCGGTCAGGAGAGCGGACCGAGGAGTTCATCAGCCACGGTGCCGACGACGTGGTCACCGACCTCGCCGAGGTGGCGGTCGACGGGGCCCCGGCGATGACCGAGCCGGCGACGCTCACCTTCGGCGCCTTCGCTCCCGCCGACGAGGGCCGCCGCGAGGCTCTGTCCACTCTCGCCAACGGGGTCTTCGGCACCCGGGGGGCGGCACCGGAAGCGCGCGCCGACGGTGTCCACTATCCGGGCACCTACGCCGCCGGCCTGTTCAACCGCCTGACGTCGATCGTCGACGGTGTGGCGCTGGAGCACGAGAGCATGGTGAACCTGCCCAACTGGCTCCCGCTCACCTTTCGGCCGTTCGACGGCGTCTGGCTCGGCGAGGACGGACTCCACCTGTCGGGGCGCAGCCAAGAACTCGACCTGCTGCACGGGGAGCTCCGGCGCGAGTTCGTGGTCGAGGATGCCGAAGGCCGCCGCACCACCGTCGTCGAGCGTCGGATCGTCTCCATCGCCCAACCCAATCTCGCCGGGCTCGTCTGGTACATCACCCCGGAGAACTGGTCCGGGTCCATCCAGGTCCGCTCGGCAGTCGACGGAACGGTCGAGAACCGCAACGTGCCCGACGAGATCGCGCTCGAGGGCCGCCACATCCGGGTCACCGACCGGGGCACCTCCTTCCCCGATGAGGCATGGCTGTGTGCCGAGACGGTGCAGTCGCGCCTCCGCATCGCCGTCGCCACCCGCACCCGACTGGCCGCAGACGGCGGGATCCAGGTCGAGCCCTCGGAGTGGCTTCCCCCCGACGGCGTCGGCCTGATCCTCACCTCACCCGTCGAGCAGGGCCGAACCGTCGTCGTCGAGAAGACGGCTGCCCTGGCGACGAGCCGTGACCCGGCTATTTCCGAGCCCCTCGATGCGAGCCGGGTCATGTTGGGCGACGCCCCTTCGTTCGACCGGCTCGCCCGTAGACATCATCTCGCCTGGCGCCAGCTGTGGCGCGACTGCCGGCTGCTCCTGGAGTCACCGGACCAGGAGGTGTCAGGGATCCTCGACCTCCACGTGTTCCACGTCCTTCAGACCCTTTCGCCCAATGTCATCGACCGCGATGTCGGCGTCCCGGCGAGGGGCCTGCACGGTGAGGCCTACCGCGGGCACCTGTTCTGGGACGAGCTCTTCATCTTCCCGTTCCTCGACCTTCGTTTGCCCGACCTGACCCGCGAGCTCCTGCTGTACCGCTACCGGCGCCTGGACGCCGCCCGGCGCAACGCCGCGGCCGAAGGGCACCGCGGCGCCATGTTCCCGTGGCAGAGCGGCAGCGACGGACGCGAGGAGACCCCCACGCAGCTGTGGAACCAGAAGAAGGGTGCGTGGATGCCCGACCGATCACGACGCCAGCGCCACGTCGGTCTCGCCGTCGCCCACAACGTCTGGCAGTACCTCGAGGTGACCGGCGACACCGACTTCCTCGTCGGCTACGGGGCCGAGATGCTCATCGAGATCGCCCGCTTCTTCGAGAGCCTCGCCGTCGACGATGCCGACGACGGCCGATTCCATATCCGGGGTGTGATGGGACCCGACGAATTCCAGGACGGATACCCGGGCGATCCGGGTGGCGGGATCGACGACAACGCCTACACCAACGTGCTCGTCTCCTGGCTCCTACGACGGGCAGCCGAGGCATGCGACCTCCTGCTGCGGAATCACGGGGAGTCGGTGCTGGAGCGGCTCGGAGTCGAGCAAGACGAGCTCGACCGGTGGGACGACGTCAACCGGCGCCTGTATGTGCCGTTCCTCGACAGCGGGATCATCGCCCAGTTCTCCGGCTTCGACGAGCTGGAGGAGCTCGACTGGGAGGCGTACCGGTCAAAGTACGGGAACATCGGCCGACTCGATCTGATCCTCGACGCCGAGGGCGATTCGATGAACCGGTACAAGGCGTCGAAGCAGGCTGACGCCTTGATGCTCTTCTACCTGTTCTCGGCGGACGAACTCACCGACCTGCTGGCGCACATGGGCTACGACTTCGACCCGGAGACCATCCCGGAGACCATCGACTATTACCTGGCCAGGACCACCAACGGGTCGTCATTGAGCCGGGTCGCCCATGCATGGGTTCTCGCCCGGGCAGACCGAGAAGCCTCGTGGGCTCTGTTCCGGGAAGCACTCCAGCTCGACGTCGCCGACACCCAGGGGGGAACCACCCGCGAGGGGATCCACATGGGGGCGATGGCCGGGACCATCGACATCGTGCAGCGCTGCTACACCGGGATCGAGACCATCGACGGCGTGCTCCGGTTCGACCCCCAGCTCCCCTCACCGCTCCCCCGCCTCACCTTCGCCATCCAATTCCGCGGCCACCGTCTCGACGTCGAGGTGACCCACCACAGACTGCGGATCCGATCCGGCGACAGCGACGCCCCACCGATCCGAGTGGCGCTCGCCTCCGAACTCCTGGACATGAAGCCCGGCACCACCATCGAACGCGACCTACCGCTGTAGCGGAAGAGCGAGTACCGCCGAAGGCCTCGCGACGCGTCAGCCCTCCCCCTCCGTCTCGGCCCTACCGGGCCGAGCCACCTCCCCCTTCGGGGGAGGAGAGTGTTTGGTTCTCTCCCCCCGAAGGGGGGAGTACCGCCGAAGGCGGGGAGGGGGGAGGGCGATCACTACGCAGGCCCCGCGACGCGTCAGCTCTCCCCCTCCCCCGCGGTTCCTCCCCCCGAAGGGGGGAGTACCGCCGAGAGCGGAGCGAGCGGCGGGGAGGGGGGAGGGCGATCACTACGCAGGCCTCGCGACGCGTCAGCCCTCCCCCTCCCCCGCGGTTCCTCCCCCCGAAGGGGGGAGTACCGCCGAAGGCGGGGAGGGGGGAGGGCGATCACTACGTGGGCCTCGCGACGCGCGCCTCGCGACGCGTCAGCCCTCCCCCTCCGTCTCGGCCCTACCGGGCCGATCCACCTCCCCCTTCGGGGGAGGGGACCGCGTAGGACGGATGACGGATGACCGTCGACGGATGACGGCCGCCGAAGGCGGCTACTCCTCCGCTACTTCCTGCTCCGCGAACTCCTGAGCCAGCGCGCGAGCCTCCTCGGCGTCGCCGGTGGAGAGTTCGGCGCGGTCGGTGAGCAGGGTCACCTCGTTGCGGAACACCTGGAGGAACCCGCCGTGCATGGCGAGGGTGATCTCGGTGCCGTCGGCGGCGTGGATGATCGACGATCCGGTGGCCAGCGCCGCCATGGTGGGCTCGTGGTCGGCGAGGATGCCGATCTCCCCCTCCGTGGTCCGGGTGATCAGCATCGTCGCCTCGCCGGACCACACCACCCGCTCGGGCGACACGACATCGAGCCTGAAGGGCTTAGCCACGGGACGACCTCCGGTCGTCGGCTGCCAGCTGCCAGCTGCCAGCCACCAACCAGACACTCGAGGGGCCAACGTTCAGCCGGTAGCCGGTAGCCGGTAGCCGGTAGCCGCATGAAGCGGGGTCGAGCCGCCTCATGCCGCCTCCAACTCTTTCTGCTTCGCCAGGACGTCGTCGATGCCGCCCTGCATGTAGAAGGCCTGCTCGGAGATGTGGTCGACTTCGCCGTCGACGATCATCTTGAACGAGCGGATCGTGTCCTCCAGCGGGACCGTCACCCCCGGGATGCCGGTGAACTGCTCGGCCACGTAGAACGGCTGGGACAGGAACCGCTGGATGCGGCGGGCCCGGCCCACCACCAGCTTGTCGTCCTCCGACAGCTCGTCCACACCGAGGATGGCGATGATGTCCTGGAGGTCCTTGTACCGCTGCAGGATCTGCTGCACCTGGCGGGCCGTGTTGTAGTGCTCCTCGCCGACGATCCGGGGGTCGAGGATGCGCGACGTGGAGTCGAGCGGGTCGACCGCCGGGTAGATGCCCATCTCGGAGATCTTCCGGGACAGCACCGTGGTGGCGTCGAGGTGGGCGAACGTGGTGTGCGGCGCCGGGTCGGACAGGTCGTCGGCGGGCACGTAGATGGCCTGGAGCGAAGTGATCGACTTGCCCTTCACCGACGTGATCCGCTCCTGCATGGCGCCCATCTCGTTGGCCAGGGTCGGCTGGTAGCCCACCGCCGACGGCATGCGGCCAAGCAGCGTGGAAACCTCGGAGCCGGCCTGAGTGAAGCGGAACACGTTGTCGATGAACAGCAGCACGTCCTGGCCAAGCTCGTCACGGAAGTACTCGGCCATGGTCAGCGCCGACAGCCCCACCCGTAGACGCACGCCGGGCGGCTCGTCCATCTGACCGAACACCAGGGCGGCCTTGTCGATGACACCGGACTCGTTCATCTCACGGAACAGGTCGTTGCCCTCACGGGTGCGCTCCCCCACCCCGGCGAACACCGACACACCACCGTGTTCGGTGGCGACGCGGTGGATCATCTCCTGGATGATGACGGTCTTGCCGACGCCGGCACCGCCGAACATGCCGATCTTGCCGCCCTGCACGTACGGCTCGAGCAGGTCGATGACCTTGATGCCGGTCTCGAACATCTCGCGCTGGGCGGTGATGTCCTCGAAGGCCGGGGCGGGCCGGTGGATCGGCCAGCGGGTGTCGTACTTCAGCTCCGACTCGTCGACGTCGAGCGGCTCGCCGAGCACGTTGAAGATGTGCCCCAGGACTCCGGGGCCGACCGGCACCGAGATGGGGGCACCGGTGTCGCGCACCGCGGTACCGCGCACCAGGCCGTCGGTGGCGTTCATGGCGATGGCCCGCACCCGACTGTCACCGAGGTGCTGGGCCACCTCGAAGGTGATGGTGTCGGTTTCGCCCTCGATGGTCAGTTCGCACTCGAGGGCGTTGTTGATCTCGGGCAGGGCGTCGGGTGGGAATTCCACGTCGACGACGGGACCCGCCACCTTGATGATCCTGCCGGTGGTTTGTGTTTCGCTCACTGACGACTCTCCTCTTCTCTCACCCTCGGGTCAGCGCCTCGGCGCCGCCGACGATCTCTGAAATCTCTGAGGTGACCTCCGCCTGCCTGGCCTGGTTGCCCTCGCGGCTCAGCAGCCGGACCAGCTCTTCCGCGTTCTCGGTGGCCGCCTTCATCGCCCGGCGTCGGGCGGCGTGCTCCGACGCCGAGGCGTCGAGCAGCATGCCGAAGGTGCTCGCCTCCACGTACCTGGGCAGCAGTCGGCTCAGGATGTTCTGCGCCGACGGCTCGTAGGTGTAGGCGATGGGGCTCTGCTCGTCATCGCCGGCGCGCTCCGGCGGTGCGATCGGCAGCAGAGGGGCCGACTCAGCCTTCTGGGTCAGCGCGGAGAGGTAGAAGGTGCTGAACACCTCCACCGCGTCCACCTTGCCCTCGGCGTAGTCGTTCATCAGTTGGTTGGCGATGGCCCGGGCGTCGCCGTATCCCGGGGTGTCGGTGACCCCCAGGAACGATCGCTCCATCTGATACCCGCGGTACCGGAAGTACCCCAGGGCCTTCTTGCCGACGGCGTACACCCTCAGGTCCACACCGCTGCGCTTCAGTTCGATGAGCCGTGTCTCGGCGAGGCGCATCACGTTGGAGTTGTAGGCCCCGGCGAGTCCACGGTCGGAGGTGACGACCAGCACCCCGACGGTGCGCACCTCCCGCTGCTCGAGCAGTGGGTGCGACGCGCCCCCCGAAGCGGCGGCGACGTTGCGCACCACCTCGTTCATTTTCTTGGTATACGGCTGAGCGGCAGCCACCCTCTGCCGCGCCTTGACGATCCGCGAAGCAGCGATCAGCTCCATGGCGCGCGTGATCTTCATCGTCGACTGGACGCTCTTGATCCGGCGTTGGATTTGGCGGAGTTCGGCTGAAGCCATGTCGGTTACCTGGTGTCGTTCCGTACGAGACGCTCAACGCTCAACGCTTCACGCAAGACGGGTTCTTGCGTTGAGCGTTGAGCGTTGAGCGTTCTCATTCCGCTGCGAAAGAATCGGCGTAACTCTTGATAGCGTCCTTCATCGCATCCCCTTCCGGCAGCTTGCCGGTGGAGAGCATCTCGTTGAGGAGGGCGCCGTGGCGGCTGCGTATGTATTCGACGAGTCCCTTCTCGAACTCGGCGACACGCTCGACCGGTACCTTGTCCATGAGGCCCTGGGTGACGGCGTAGATGGCGACCACCTGGTCCTCGACGGGCACCGGGGCGTACTGCGGCTGCTTGAGCACTTCGACGACGCGGGCGCCGCGGGCCAGCTGCGACTGCGACGCCGCATCCAGCTCGGATCCGAACTCGGCGAACGCCTCCAGCTCGCGGTACTGGGCGAGGTCGAGACGCAGCGTGCCCGACACGGTGCGCATCGCCCGCAGCTGGGCGTTGCCGCCGACCCGGGACACCGAGTTGCCGACGTCGATGGCGGGCCGCACCCCCGAGTAGAACAGGTCGTTCTCCAGGTAGATCTGGCCGTCGGTGATCGAGATCACGTTGGTGGGGATGTAGGCCGACACGTCGCCGTCCTTGGTCTCCACGATGGGCAGGCCGGTGAGCGAACCGCCGCCGAGCTCGTCGGACAACCTGGCGCAGCGCTCCAGCAAGCGGCTGTGCAGGTAGAAGACGTCGCCCGGGTAGGCCTCGCGGCCCGGGGGGCGGCGCAGCAGCAGGGAGATCTCGCGGTAGGCGACCGCCTGCTTGGACAGGTCGTCGAACACCACCAGGGCGTGCTCCCCGTTGTACATCCAGTGCTGGCCGATGGCGGAGCCGGTGTAAGCGGCATACATCTGGAGGGCCGGCGAGGCAGAAGCGGCGGCGTTGACCACCACTGTGAATTCCATGGCGCCGGCCGCTTCGAGCGAGTCGACCACCCCGGCCACGGTGGAGGCCTTCTGGCCGATGGCCACGTAGATGCACTTCACGCCCTGGCCGCGCTGGTTGATGATGGCGTCCACGGCAATGGCGGTCTTGCCGGTGCCGCGATCGCCGATGATCAGCTGGCGCTGACCGCGCCCGATCGGGGTCATCGCGTCGATGGCCTTGATGCCGGTCTGGAGGGGCTGGTTCACCGGCTGGCGCATGACCACGCTGGGTGCCTGGACTTCGAGCAAGCGCCGCTCGGTGGTCTCGATGGGACCCTTCCCGTCGATCGGGTTGCCCAGGGCGTCGATGACCCGGCCCAGCATGGCATCGCCGACCGGTACCGAGAGCACCCGGCCGGTCTGGCTGACCGGGTCGCCTTCCTGCACCTGTGCGGAGTCACCCATGATGACGGCGCCGATCGAATCCTCGTCGAGGTTGAGGGCCACGCCGACGAGGTCGCCGGGGAACTCGAGGATCTCCGAGGCCATGCAGTTGGGGAGCCCGGACACCCTGGCAACGCCGTCACCGACGGAAAGGACCTCGCCGACGGTGCTGGCGGAGAGGGACGGTTCCCATCCCTCGAGGTTGCGGCGCAGCGCCTCGGTGATGTCCCGCGGGTTGATGGTCAGTTCCGCCATGTCTCTCCTCAGCGCCTGTTCAGGGTCTCACGAAGTTCTTGGAATCGGCTGGTCACCGAGCCGTCGATGACGACGTCGCCCACCCGGGCGATGATGCCTCCGATGATCGAGGGATCGACCACCGTCTTCAGCTCGACGTCGCGCCCGGTGGCACGCCCGAGGGCGGTGGCGAGCCGGGCCTCGGTGGCGGCGTCGAGTTTGGTGGCGGAGCGCACCTCGGCGATCACCTTGTCGCGGGCGGCGGCGGCACGCTCGGCGAGCCGGTCGGCGATGGCCGGCAGGTCGCCGGCGCGTCCGGCACTCACCACGAAGTTGATCATGTTGATGGTCAGGGGGCACACCTTGTCGCCGAGGATGTCGGCGACGATGCCCTGCTTGCGCTCGACGGGGACGCGGCGGTCGGTGAGAGCGTCGCGTAGTTCGTTCGACGATTCGAACGACCGGGCGATCCGGAACAGCTCATCACCGACCCGCGCCAGTTCGTCTTCGGCCTTGGCGAACTCGAGGATCGCCGCCGCGTAGCCGTCGATGCGGGCATCGGCGGTCATCAGTGGCTCTCCCTGTGACGCTGGTGATGCTCAGGGCGAGGCAGCGTCGCCATCCGGCAAGGACGCACGACGAAGGCGCATCCGTGCGATGCGTCGAGGAGGAGGACGCCGCCGGGGGTGACGGGGCCCGTCCTGAGCGCGGCAAGCGTTGCAGGGTGAGCCACTAGCTGAGGCTCTCGAGGTCGGTCATGTACTTCTCGACCAGCGCCTTTTGGGCCTTGGCGTCGATGGAGCCGACGACCACTTTCTGCGCCAGGTCGAGCGATAGGCTGGCGACCTCGTCGCGCAGCCCGGCGGTGACCCGATCGCGTTCGGCGGCGGCGTCTTCACGCGCCTTGGCGACGATGGCGGCGCCATCGGCCTTCGCCTTGGCATCGATCTCCTGACGGAGGGCGTCGGCGGTCTGGCGGGCCTCATCGACGATGCGGGCGGCCTCCTCCTTGGCGGTCGCCAACTGCGCCTTGTAGTCCTGAAGGAGCTTCTCGGCCTCCTTCTTGGACTTCTCCGCCTCCGACAGCTGGCCGGTGATGGCCTGCTGGCGAGCCTCCAGCATGCGGTTGACCGCAGGGAGCGCCCACTTCCACACGAAGGCGAAGATGATGGCGAAGGCGATGAGCCCGGCGATCAGCTCGGCGGTGGGCGGCAGCAGCAGGTCGATGCCGGAGGGTTCGTGGTCGTCCACCGCCCCCTCGCCGAGGGCGAGGAGCGAGGGCGATGCAAAGACTCGAATCATGGTCGCACCTTCCTATGCGATGAAGAACAGGACGAACCCGATCAGGGCCAGCGCCTCGGTGAAGGCGATCCCCAGGAACATCGTGGTCCGAGCGACGCCGGCGGCCTCGGGCTGGCGGACCATGGCCTGGATGGCGTTGCCCACCACGATGCCGATGCCGATGCCGGGACCGATCGCCGCCAGCCCGTAGCCGATGAGCGCTATCGCTCCCTTGATCTCTTCCATTTTCTCTTTCCTCCTCAGTGCTCCGGATGCACCGATGTCTGGATGTACACCGCCGACAGCAGCGTGAAGATGTAAGCCTGCAGCACCGCTACGACGAACTCGAACACGAATATCCCCAGCCCGAAGACGAACCATGGGATGCCGATCACCGATCTGATCCCGATGTCGCCCACGCTGGCGAAGAACAGCCACCCCGAGCCCAGCAGCAGCGTGAGCATGAGGTGGCCGGCGACCAGGTTGGCGAAGAGTCGAACGGCCAGGGTTATGGGCCGCAGGATGAACGTGGAGACGAACTCGATGAGTCCGACGAACCAGCGAAGGCCCACCGGGACGCTCTTGGGCCAGATGATCCCCCACAGGTAGGAGAGGCCGTTCTTGGAGAACCCGACCGCCACGAAGATCAGATAGGTGAACACGGAGAGCATGAGGGGGATCGCCATACGCGAGGTGATCGGGAAGTTGATGAAGGGGGTCAACTCGAAGAGGTTGCCGACGAGGATGAAGAGGAATATGGACAGCAGGTAGGGGACGTACTTGCCGCCGTCGGGACCGATGGTGCCCTTGGCCACGTCGTCGCGCACGAAGCCGACCATGGCCTCCATGATCACCCCGAACTTGCCGGGGACGACCTTGGGCCGGCGGAACGCGACGTACAGGGAGGCGATGACGATCAGGGCCGCCAGGAAGATGAGGAAGACGGTCCGGGTGAAGGCGAGCGGCCCGATCGTGAAGAGCGCCTCGGTGTGCTCGAAGAGCTCGACCACGTTGTCCGGGCGGCAGATGATCTCCTTGGCGGTGTCGCATTCTGATGCCAGGATCAGGCTATCCACTCCAACTCCTTCTCTCCTCCCCGGGCGACCGCAGCCGCCTCCAGCGTCAACAGCACCAGGTAACTCACCACCGCGGCGATCCCGAACGCCACGCGATCGATGTCGAACACCCGCGCCACCATCAGCATGACGACCGTGATGAGCACGAGGCGCAGCAGGAAGCCGAGGAGCGCGGCCGCATGATAGAGGGACAGGGAGATGCGCGCCGCCGCCGACAGCACCACCCCGGAGACGAGGAAGTTGGCGACCACGATGGCTACCCCGACGCCGGCGGCGACGGCGCCGTCGGGGCCCCGCAGCGCCCAGGCGACCGCCACGGCCGCCGGGCCGACGACCACGGCGCGGCGCACCAGGTGACGGGCGAGCGTGGCCTCGACGTCAGCGCTCATCGTCTCGCGTCGCAATCTGCCACATCCTCCAGAAGCCGATCACCGATCCGCCGATGATCCCGATCACCACCAGGAGCGGGTACGTGCCCAGAGCCTTGTCGCCCAGAAACCCCAGCAGTAGCCCAGCCATGATGGACCCGAAGAAGGCCGTGGAGTCGACGGTGGCCGCGGTGTATTCGGCCACCCGGCGGTGGGCGGAGACCTTCATCTATGGGCTCCCCTCCGAGCCTCGCTTGTGATTTCCTTCACAATCTATCGCCGCGGGGTGTGTGTCGCAACCGGCGGTCATACGTGCCCCGGGAACCCCGGAGGATACGCCGGGAGCGCCGCAGCCATCTCGGCGACCCTACCCCGCACCCCGTCCAGGGTGGCCGCGTCGTCGCGGCCGCGCAGGGCGGTGGCGATGAGCCGACCAACCTCGGCCACCTCGGCTTCCTTCATCCCGCAGGTGGTGGCGGCGGGCAGCCCGATGCGCAGGCCGGTGGCCCGATACGGCGGCCGTGGGTCGAACGGGATGGTGTTGAAGTTGAGTGTGATCCCCACCGTCTGGAGGAGCCGGGCGGCGTCGCGCCCGGTCAGGTCCTCGTCGACGGAGCGCAGGTCGATGAGGAACAGGTGGTTGTCGGTGCCGCCCGACACCACCCGCAGCCCGTCGCCGGTGGCCGCCTCGGCCATGGCCCGGGCGTTGGCGACGATCTGAGCGGCGTAGTCGCGGTAGTCCTGGGTGGCGGCCTCGTGGAAGGCGACCGCCTTGGCGGCGATGTGGTTGTTGATCGGCCCGCCCTGGACGTTGGGGAACACCCCCTTGTCGATCTCGGCGGCGTACTCCTCGGTCGACAGGATGAGCCCGCCGCGGGGACCGCGCATCGCCTTGTGGGTGGTGGCGGTGACCACGTCGGCGTGCGGCGTCGGGTTGGGGTTGGCTCCCCCGGCGATCAGCCCGATGATGTGGGCGGCGTCGACCACGAACAGCGCCCCAACTTCGTCGGCCACCCGCCGGAACGCCGCCCAGTCGATGATCCGCGAGTAGGCGGAGAACCCGGCAACGATCATCCGGGGCCGCTCCTTGCGGGCCAGCTCGGCCACCTCCTCCATGTCGACGACCTCGGTGTCGGGGTCGACCCCGTAGGAGACGAAGTCGAAGAGCATCCCGGAGAAGTTGACCGGGGACCCATGGGTGAGGTGCCCGCCCTGGTCGAGCTTCATCCCCATGATCTTGTCGCCCGGCTTGAGCAGCCCGAAGTAGACCGCCATGTTCGCCTGGGCACCCGAGTGGGCCTGCACGTTGGCATGAGCGGCACCGAACAGGGCCTTGGCCCGCTCGATGGCGAGGGACTCGACCTCGTCGATGACGGCGCACCCCTCGTAGTACCGCTTGTCCGGATACCCCTCCGAGTACTTGTTGGTGAGGATCGATCCCGAGGCCTCCATGACGGCGCGGGACACGAAGTTCTCCGACGCGATCAGGTGAATGTTGCTGCGCTGCCGATCCGCATCCTTGTTGATCAGCCCCTCGACCTCAGGGTCGACTTCAGCCAGATGAGCGTCCGCCCGCGACATGAAGGCGAGGGTAGCGAGGGGGGAGGAGGGGCGAGGGGCGAGGGGCGAGGGGCGAGGGGCCAGGCCGCCCTCACCCATCGGTCAGCGACCTACGGTCGCTGCAGCCTCCTCCACGGGGAGGAGAGGCCTCGCGACGCGCACGCCCTCCCCCTCCGTCTCGGCCCTACCGGGCCGATCCACCTCCCCCTTCGGGGGAGGAGAGTCTGTGGGATGGCCTCGGGCTGCTTCAGGACTCTCTCCCCCCGAAGGGGGGAGTACCGCCGAAGGCGGGGAGGGGGGAGGGCTAACGCGTCGCGATCACTCCAAAGCGACCCCCTAGCAACACACCCAAGAACCCCGCACCCTGACAGCATGTCGAGGCCACCCCACGACCCGATCACCGGCCACCGCGCGAGAGCCCTCCGGAATCACCTGACGATCCCCGAAGCACGCCTCTGGGGCTGCATCCGACGCAATCAGCTGGGTGTGCGCTTCCGACGGCAGGTCCCCATCGGCCCGTGGATCGTCGACTTCGCCTGCCTCAACCCCAAGATCGTCATCGAGGTCGACGACCCTTCACACGACTGGCCAGACGAAGCCAACCGCACCCGCTACCTGGAGAGCCTCGGCTTCACCCTCCTGCGCTTCGACAACAAGGACGTCATCGAGATCGACGCCGTCGTGCGATCGATCGAAACCGCCATCGGCGCCCTCCAACGAGGCGAACCCCTCCCATGGGATTGACCCGACGCGTCGCGAGGCCCACGTAGCGATCGCCCTCCCCCCTCCCCGCCTTCGGCGGTACTCCCCCTACGGGGGGAGAGAGGGCCTACACACTCTCCTCCCCCGAAGGGGGAGGTGGCAGCGACCGCAGGTCGCTGACGGAGGGGGAGGGCTGACGCGTCGCGAGGCCTATCGATCACCCAACCAGTACTCCCGCAACCGCTGCACCGCCTCGTCCTTCGTCATGGCGCGGACCTCCTCCTCGGGCAGCCCCACGCGCTCAACCAACTGATAAACCACCTCCGCCGGAAGCCCACCGGGCCTCTCCGCTACAGGCTGCGATCGCGCCGGAGGCGTGCGGTCGCGCACGCATGCCCAAAACTCCTCCTCGCTGACCTTCAGCTGATCTTTGAGGATGTGACCCCACATCCCCTTGCCGTAGGTGTCCTTTGCCGACGGAGGATGCGAGATCCGGGTCCTCAGGATGTCGTCGCCGACAACCAGCTGGAACACGACGTGGTGACCGGATCGCTTCTGCACCCAGCCTTCGACCTGCACGAACCGGAGATGATCGGCCCGGGTGGGCACGGGCCAGTCGTCACCCACCGCGCTACGCCGACGGCTCGTCGGCAGCCCCGATCACCCACTCCCTGACCGCGTCGTCGCCAAGGTGGCTGACGAACCGGACCAGGTCGGCGTTGTCGCGGTGACTCGCTGCGGCGCGCAGTTCGGCGTCGTCCATCCAGTCCTCGGCATACTCCCGCAACGCGGCCACAAAGTCATCGAGCGCGTCACCGAACTCTCCGGCCTCCGCGGCCACGGGTGCTCCGGGAAGCACGATCGACCAGCCGTCGTCCTCGGCGTACACGACTGGTCGTGACAGGACACCGGGACGTCCCAACAGGTGAGTCAGCGACGCCACCGAAAGCACGGTGAACGATTCCGCCCCCCTGGCAAACTCGACGGCGAGCCCCTGCTCGGCGGCGTCGAGGATCTCCTTGAACGAGGACCGCGCTTCTGCCACGGTCGGATATCGGGTGCGCATGGGCCGAATGTACACGATGTACACCGCGTACACAACAGGACCGCGACCTAACCCTCCTCCGCCCAGTCGTCCGGCTCCCCCTCCGGCTCCTCCCGTGCCTTGATCGTCTCCATCATCTCGACGCCGCTGCGTCTGTTGCTGACGACGTCGGCAAAGTGGAGCAGGAAGTACGGGATGAGCGGCGCCACGGTGGCGGCCACGGCGGGGGCGACGATGTAGCCGAAGCCGACCACTGCGGTAGCGGTGATCACATAGAGCGACCGGGTCCGGGTGCTGCCGCCCGGCGCGGGCCGCAGGGCGAAGATGCCGACGGCGCCGTAGGCGGCGACCAGTGGCGTCGCCGGCTCGCGGAGGACCGCGCCGAGCACCATGAAGATGGCGATGGCGGCGGGACCGCCGAGGAAGATCGCCCGCATCGGCCGGTCCACCCGCGACACGATCGCCAGCACCCCGATGGAGAACAGCGACAGCATGGCGGCGAAGATCATGGCGAGCCGGGCACCGGCGTCGTTGCCGGCGTCGGACTCGATGATGGCGTTGAGGAGGGATGCGAAGGCGAACACGATGAAGAAGGTGGCGAAGGCGACCGCCGCCCACCGTCGCCGCGGCGTGATGATCGAAGCCACCCCTGGCCGCCCCGACGCCTCGGCCCGTTCCCGGGCGCGCTCGCGCCGACTCTTCTTGAGCGACTCGACGTACGCCTCCTTCTCCGGCTTGGGCGGCTCGCGTCGTCCTCGTTGTCTGCTCATCCGTCCTCCCACACGACCGGCCCGACCCGCAGTACTACGGCGTCGAGACCAGTGAGGTCGACGACGGTAGACGACATGCCACCCGGACTCACACCCGGCACATACACGGCCACACCCCGGCCGAGCATGTTCTGCGCCGCCCGGTCGTCGAGGGCAGGCGGCTCACCGCTGCGGTTGGCGCTGGTGACGGCGAGCGGACCACTGCGTCGCAACAGCTCCAACACGGTCGAGTGATCCGGGATCCGAACGGCGACGGTGCCCCGTTCCGTATCCCCCACCCACTCGGGCACCCCGTCGGCCTTAGAGAGGACCACGGTCAGCGCCCCCGGCCAGTGCCGGGACGCCCGGTCGGCGACCTCGTCGCCCACCACCGCCACTCGCCGCACGCCTTCCAGGTCGGCGGCAAGGATCGGGATCGCCTTGTCGTCCGGCCGCCCCTTCACCTCGAACAGCCGCCCCATCGCCACCTCGTCGAACGGATCCACCCCCACCCCATACACCGTGTCGGTCGGAAACCCCACCACCAACCCCCGCTGCAGAGCGCGCAGAACCTGTTCGAATGCGACGGCCACCATGTGGGTGAGCCTACCGAGAGTCAGTCGGCGGCCATCTTGGGCCGAGCATGGCCATCTGGCAGCACTACCTCACTCCAACTACCTAGGGATTGTTGACTGCGGTCCAAACAACCAGTTGCAAGAAGTGAATTCGTCCGCTCGTAGAAACAACGGCCCGCACCGACTCTCTCCCCCCGTAGGGGGGAGTACCGCCGAAGGCGGGGAGGGGGGAGGGCTGACCCGTCGCGAACACCCCGGCGCGCCTCCCCCTGGCGCCTGGAGCCTGGAGCCTGGAGCCTCAAAGACAACAGCTCGCCCCCTTGCGCGCCACCAGGATCCGATCGCGCCCCGCCAGGTCGGGACGGACCTCCCGGTCGAAGGCACCGAACAGCCGCAGCGCCTCGTCGGCCTGACCGTCGCCGATCTCGCAGAGAAGCCAGCCCCCCACGCCGAGCATCCAGTAACCGTCGTCGGCGATGCGCGCCAGCACCTCGGTCCCGAGCGGTCCGGCGAACAGCGCCCCGTGCGGCTCGTGGTCGGCGATCTCGGCCGGCAGCGGATCGTCGTCGGCGACGTACGGCGGGTTGGCGACGATGAGGTCGACCCGTTCCTGCAACTCGGCGATCGGTGCGAACAGGTCGCCGTGGAGCCACTCGACCTCCAACCCGGTGAAGTCGCCGTTCTCCTTGGCCAGCGACAGCGCGTCTTCGCTCATGTCGATGCCGATGACCCGCGCCTCGGGGAAGGCGTGCTTCAACGCCAGCGCCAGGCAGCCGGACCCGGTACCGACATCGACGATGACGGTGCCCGGCCCGGCGTCGCCGAGGGACCGCACCGCCTCCTCCCACAGCCGCTCGGTCTCGGGCCGCGGGATGAGTGCCCGCTCGTCGATCTTCAGGGTCAGCGGCCCGAAGTCGACGGTCCCCTCGAGGTACTGGAGGGGCTCGCCGGCCTCCCGCCGGGCGACGAGCGTGTCGAGTCGCCGTCGCTGGTCGGGCTCCAGGGCGGCGTCGAGCAGCGCGTCGCCACGGCTGCGCCCGGTGACGGCCCGCACCAGACGCACCCGCTCGTGGTCGGGAATCGCCATGGGGGAAGGGTACCGACGGCAGCCCCCTTGACATCCCCTCCGGTATGGCCATACTTCCGTCATGGGCAAGACCACGGTGAAGGCCACCTACTCGCTGGACGAGAAGACCATCCGTCAGCTGGAGTCGACGGCGAGGCGGCTCGGAACCTCCAAGTCCGAGACGATCCGCCGCGCCATCGCCCTGCTGGCGGGCTCAGAGCCCCAGGCCGCACAAGCACAGCTGGCGGCGCTCGACGGTCTCCAGGCGCTGGTTGCCCGCACGGACATCGACCTGGAGGCGTGGGCGGCCGATGTCCGTCGCGAGCGAGAGGCCTTCGGTCCCTGACCGATGCCGCCGGCAGCCATCCACCTCGACACCGACTTCCTCATCCGATCGCTGCGCCGCGACTCCACCGTGGACGAGCTCATGCGGTCGTGGCTCGAGGAGGACACCGCCCTGGCCATGAGCACCGTCGCCTGGACCGAGTTCTTGTGTGGACCGGTCACTGACTCGATGCTGGATCTCGCCGCCCGACTGGTTCCCGAACGCATACCCTTCGACGACCGCGACGCCACCCTGGCGGCACGGCTGTTCAACGCATCCGGCCGGCGGAGGGGGTCACTCGCCGATTGCATGATCGCCGCTACCGCCATCCGCCACGACGCTTCCCTCGCCACCCTCAACACCACGGACTTTCGACCCTTCGAAACGGCAGGCCTGCGCCTGACCTGACCGTCACCGCGCCAACTGTTCCACCCGGGCCGATCGACGCAACTCTTGACACCCCGCCACCACCCCGGGTACTCAGAGGCATGACCAACGCCGAGCTTCACCTCAACCCCACCACCGCCGCCCAGATCGAGGCCTTGAAGAAGCGCACCGGGCTCTCTGCCGAACGCATCGTCGAAGTGGCCCTCGAGCACCTCAACCGGGTCCTCACCTTCGACGAGGAACAGATGGCCCGGGACATGTACGAGCGGCGCCTCGCCATCAGAGAAGCCGAGGAAGAACGGTGGAGACGAAACATGGACGATGGCGCGCCGTGAGGTCATGAGCGCGCTGAAAGTAAGTCTTTGACTTACTATGAGCGCGCTCATGACACACGAAGCACCCCTCCCACGGCAACTCGCCTCCCGGCGATTGCGAGTCGTCAGACCGCGGGACGCCGCCCAGATCTACAAGGCTGCGAAGGTCGAGTTCGCCCGCCTGGCCGAGGCTGGACTCATCATCCGGCTCGCCCACGGCTACTACGCCATCCCACCCACTGAGGCTTACGGCGATCCCGGATGGACGCCGACGGTGGAGGACGTGGCGATGGGTATCGGCGTCGCCGACTACGGCCCGGAGGCGTCGGCCCTCAGTGGTGTCAGCGCCGCCCGCCACCACGGTGCCATGCCTCGCGCCCTGTCGGTCGGTGTCGTGTCGGTTCCGGTGAGGCGCAGTCCCCTGATCACGGCCGCAGGCCGTGTCGTCTTTTGGACCCGCCGCACCGACCACCTCGACACAGTCCGCGCCAAGACCGAACTCGCCTGGGGCTACACCACCTCGACCGAACAGACCCTGCTCGACCTGGCCAACCGCCCCCGGCTTGGGGGTGTCTCGCCCCGGTCGATCAGCGAGGCGATCTGGGCCCTGGCCGGCCGCGCCGATTGGGACCGAACCCACCGGCTCAGCGTCGATCAACAGCGCCCCAGCGCCTACGCCCGGGTGATCTGGGTCTGCGCCGGCTTGGCGCCGACTGACGCACCGCCAGCCGGTCCACGTCGAAGCCCGACGAAGACCCTTGGACTCTCATCGTGGGGCGAAGCGAGTCCCGCAGAATTCGGCCTGACCCCGTGATCGAACGCGACGAGGTCGTCCGCTGGGCGAGGGCCTGGGGTGTCGCCGAGGCGCAGGTGGTGAAGGACCATCTCATCTCGCACCTTCTTCATGGACTCGATGGCTTCTCCGGAGTGACGTTCTTCGGCGGCACCGCCATCAATCGCACCTTTGTGGCCGATCGCCGAGTGTCGGAGGACATCGATCTCTTCATCGACCCGCGCCATCCGACGGACCCAGACGCGGTGATCGCCGCCATCGCCGGCGGGACCCGACGAGAGTTCCCGGACCTTCGTCTCGAACCAGTGCGCCAGACCGCGGATGTCCGTACCTTCGCCGCCGTCGACTCCGACACCACCGTCCAGGTTCAAATCGTGGGACCTCGACACGAGCACAAGTACGTCGACGTCGCGCCCTGCCTGGTGCGACTCCGGTACTCCGACCTACCCGACGCGGTCGGCCTCGCGGTGCCGACTCTCCCGGCGTTCGGCGCAATGAAGCTGGCCGCCTGGGAAGAGCGTCACGCACCCCGCGACCTCTTCGATCTGGACTCGCTGGAGAAGCTCGGTGGTCTCGGTGACGACGCCATAGCGGCACTCCGGTCCCTGCGCGGCTCAGCGCCGGTCCGAGCCGAATATGAGCCCGCTCGATGCCCATCGCCGGATACATGGAACGCCGAGCTCGGTCACCAGACCACAGACCTGTCGGACCCCGCCGACATCCTCGAGCGAGTTCGAGACGCCTTGTTCCCCAACGTCTGAACCCCCCAACAAGAGGACCATCGGCCCTAGTGTCGAACCACGGCATCCGACACGATGCCTGAGCAGCTTGTGAAATATTTCACGAGCACTGACTAGGACACAAGGAGCAACCCCAATGGCCCACCGACTCAAGGTTCTCGGGATGGTGCTGATGGTCTTCGGTTTCGGCTTTCTGGTGGCGGCCGGCGTGGCCTTCTTCAAGGTCCAGGACGGCTACACGTCACTGCAGGCATTCAGCGAGACCCAGGGCGTCGAACTCAGCTACAACGACGACGGGCAACTGATCGACCGCGGCACCACGGAAGGTGCCGATGCGATCATGAGCCTGCTGGTCGACGACTGGAAGTACCCCGTGGTGCAGGGGGACATCGATCCCGACGATCCGCTGGTCAACACCGCCTCCGAGTACATGTATCAGATGGCGACGATCGTCTATCACACCCTGAACGGCACCCAGCGGGTGACCCTGGCCGAGGACGTCGAGTACGAGGGCACCGTCTACGAGGCGGGCGTGTACGAGTTCGAGGTGGACGGCCGCTACTGGAGCGACTTCAACCGCTCGCACCCGATCGAGGGTCGTGCCCGTGACCTGGCGTGGAGCGGAACCGCCCATGCCCTGGTCGCCGAGCTCGGCGTCGGCACGGTCACCCACTCGGCCCTGCAGATGGGCCTGGCCATCACCGGAGCCTTCGCCGCCCTCGGGTTCATGTTCCTGCTGCTGGGCGCCGGCTTCGTCTGGGTGAGCAAGGTTGACCTGATGGCACTGCTGCTGGCCCAGGGAATCGTCAAGAAGGAAGACGACCTGCCCCTCGCCACCACCGACTGATCGATCCCCTCCAGATCGGTCGACAGGAGGCCCTCCGCGAAAGCGGGGGGCCTCCGGCGTTGGGGGTCAGCCCGACGACACCGTCCGCCGAGCGGCCAGCACCCGGATCACCCGGATGGCGAAGTCGACGACGAACACCGCGGCGAGCCCCAGCGGCACCACCGCCGGCGCCCCGACGAGCACGGCCACCGGCACCGCAGTGGCCACGATCGCCCGCGGCGTCCCCCACCCGTGGAGGCGCCCGAAGTTGGCGGTGAGTGCATCGCCGCCACCACCGACGAGCACCGGCACCAGGTAGGAGAGGGACCCGAACAGCACCATCGCCACCCCGGCGACCCCCACCGCAACCCACGGCCCGTAGACCGTGTGGTCACCACCGATGAGGGTGACCGCCTGATGGCCCATCCAGGCGAGCAGCCACCCGGCGCCGGTGGCGATCATCAGCGCCGGGAACCCGGCCCGGGCCACCTTGCCGATCCCGAGCCTCCCGACGATCCCGCCGAGGATTGCCGCCCCGGCAACCGCAGCCAGGGCGACCCCCACCCCGACCGGCACCGGACCCGACACCATGCCCGACGCCATGGCGACGGCGGCGGCGGCGCTCCCCCACCAGGCGGACACCGCTTCCTTCCCTGACACCATGGGGTGGCGCACCGTGGTGGGCAGGATGGTGGGCAGCGTCCCGACGATGGTGAACCCGACGAGCCCTATCAGGTTGAGATGCATGTGGGCAGTGCGAATGTCGAGGTGTGCGGCACCGGCGGCCTCGGCACCGAGGATCCACCCGAGGGTCACCCCAACGAGACCGGAGCCGACGGCCAGCAGGTAGAAGCGGCTGGCGATGTCGAAGCGCCGTAGCAGGGAGCGCCGGATCACTCCGACCAGGATCCACCCGAGCAGCCCGAGCCCGCCGAGCACCAGGACGGCGCCGATAGCCACCAGCCACTCCAAGCCAAAGGTGACCCCCATGACGGCAGCAACGGCACCGACGGCGAGCACCCACCGCTGAGCACCGGCTGCCCGCCGGTCGGCCGGCACCGCCGCCGCCCAGGTGACGGTGAACAGTTGCGTGGCCCCACTGATGGCGAGCAGCACCGCCCCCACCATGAAGGTGTGCAGCGGACCCCACCACACCCCACCGCGGACCGCCACCACCACCGCCCACCCCATCGACCACGCGATGAACCCCCCGGCGAGCCGAAACGCCGCGGCGGCAACAGTGTGAGAGCGGGCGACCCGCCCCCTGCGGGGATCGGCAGGCTGCATGGGGGGTGGAGGGTAGGTCGGGCTAGGTGGTGGCGAGCGCCGACACGACCAACCGCTCCAGGTCCGCCGCTCGATACCCGGGCCAGCCGTGGAGCACCTCCACCCACTCGAGAGGGATGGCTGACGCTCCGAAGGATGCGCCGAGCAGTCCACCTGTGATTGCAGCCACGGTGTCTGTGTCGTTGCCGATCCGGACCGCAGCGATCAGACCGTCCCGAACCGGATCGGCGAACTCCGCCGAACGCGCTACCACCGACCACGCTGCCTGGAAGGCGGCGACCACCCATCCGTTCGGATTGAACTCACCGGGCGGTCGATCCTCGGCGTCGGCGATCAGGGCGCGCCACTGGTCGCGGCGATCGGCCGGCAGGCGCTCTAGCCCCGCCCAGCTCGTGCGACGAGATGCCGTTCTTGGAGTTGGCGATCATCCAGATCGCCGGGAGCCACTTGTCGAACCCGATGGGCGAGTCCTCAAAGATCGTCCCGACCTTCACAGAGAACTGCCGTTTGCAGCCCTTGCACTTCCAGATACGCCGAGTCGTGAGGAACGAATGCTCCAGCCCGTCGCAATGGGGGCAGACGGGCTTGGAGTCGGGCCAGCGGAGACCGGCGACGAACGCCAGGCAGACATCGGGGTCGGAGAAGTAGCGGACGGCTTCTACGAGGGTTTGAGGTTCCTGGCTGACGGACTTCTTCTTGGCTGGCATACCTGAAACGTATCAGCCGGGTGTGACAAGTATGTCATTGCCGGAGCAAGCCTTCATCGCCCTGTGGCGGTGGTGGGTCGACATCGACATCGAGGAGGAGAGCTGATGCCGCCCGATCTCCGGACCGAACCGAACCTGGCCATTATGCGGCTGTGCTTGAAGCATGGTGAGGCGTACGACGTGCGAGGCAACAGCGATGGCCACGCTCAGCAATGCCAGCTGTGTCACCTCGACTGGGACGACCATCCGTGGCCCGGCTACGACCGCAACGCCTGGGTGGACATCTGCCACTGCTGCTGCGCCGACGTGACCCCGGCGGGGTCGCGCTGGTCGACGTTCTACTGCAAAGACTGCCGTGTCCGGGTAACCAGGGGCCAGCAGGTGAATCGGATGTTCGACCCCCCGATGGGCCGCAACCTGATCATGAACGACGTGCTCGTCAGCGGACCGCGTGCGCTCGACGGGACCACCACATCCCGACTCGCCGACGCCACCCTCGACATGTCCAGCCGCATCCAACTCATATGGGAGATCCGTGAGCGGGACCTGGGCAGGGTGCTCCCGTACTTCGAGGCTCTCCACGACGGCGACACGCTGCTCGTCGACGTGCTCGAACGGGCTGGTCTGGTGCGGAACAAGCGGGAGGCCTTCCGGGAGTTCCGTGAGACGTGGATGCTGATGCGCAACATGACGGCGATGCTCAACTGGGAGCACACCCGCCCCAAGCCGAGGTATTGGGTGCGAGGCTAGGTCGGGCACGCGGCCCGCGGCCGGGCGGCCGCTGCGCGATCGCCCTCCCCCCTCCCCTGACGGCTGCGCCGTCAGGTACTCCCCCCTTCGGGGGGAGAGAGGGCTGGAACGGCCCGACGCCTCGCGACGCGTTAGCCCTCCCCCTCCCCTGACGGCTGCGCCGTCAGGTACTCCCCCCGAAGGGGGGAGAGAGGGATAGGAGCGCCCGGAGGGCGCTCACCGCTGGGGAGGGAGGGAGCGGCCGCAGGACTCTCGCCGCCCCTACCCCATGCCTGGCTTCGGCGGTACTTTCCGATGGCGGACGCAGGTGCTGCCGCCTACGCCTTGAACACCTCGTCGTTCTCGCGGGCGTGCTCGGTCACTTTGATGCCGATGCTGTCGCCGGCTCCGGCCTTGTCCACGTCCTCGTGGTCCACCTGCATGGACTCGACGGTCTGCGTGAAGTCGGAGGTGTTGCCGACGATGTGGATGGTGTCACCGACCTCGAGGTCGCCCTCGAGGTCGATGCCGGCAACGTTGATGTCGCCGTACCAGTGGGTGACGGTCCCAACCTTGGTTTCGCTCACTGCGCCTCCCTTCGATCTCAGGACCAGGGTATCGGGAGCACCGCGGTCGCCGCCAATGGCGCCCGAGACGTCAGGCTCCCCTCTCCGTCATCGGCCCCGCGACCAGGCGGCCGCTGCGCCATCGCCCTCCCCCCTCCCCTGACGGCTCCGCCGTCAGGTACTCCCCCCGTCGGGGGGAGAGAGGAGTTGGAGCGCCCGCAGGCGCTCACCGGTGGGTCATTGCAGTCATCGGCCCCGCGACCGGGCGGTCGCTGCGCGATCGCCCTCCCCCCTCCCCGCCTTCGTCAGGTACTCCCCCCGTCGGGGGGAGAGAGGGATAGGAGCGCCCGAAGCACGCCAAAGGCTCGCTCAGCGAACGGCAGGGCCCGTCGGGTCGAGGTGTTGGTGGGCGCCGGTGCGCAGGTGGCACGACGCCAGATGGTCCTCGGCGTCGCCGACCGGGAGCAGCACTGGCTCCTCGACGTCGCACACCCCCGCCACGGCGATCGGGCACCTGGGGTGAAAGCGGCATCCCGGCGGTGGGTCCAGCGGGCTGGGCACGTCGCCCTCGAGCACGATGCGGCGGCGGCGCAGCAACGGGTCCGGGATCGGGATGGCCGACAGCAGCGCCTCGGTGTAGGGGTGGGTGGGGTTGCGATACAGCGAGTCGCGATCGGTGATCTCCACGATCTTGCCCAGATACATCACCCCCACCCGGTCGCTGATGTGCTCCACCACCGCCAGGTTGTGGGCAATGAACAGCAGGGTGAGCTCCATCTCCTGCTGCAGGTCGCTGAGCAGGTTGAGCACCTGGGCCTGCACCGATACGTCGAGGGCCGACACCGGCTCGTCGGCGACGACGAAGTCCGGGTTGAGGATCAGCGCCCGGGCGATGCCGATGCGCTGGCGCTGGCCGCCGGAGAACTCGTGGGGGAAGCGGCGGGCGTGATACGCCTCGAGGCCCACCAGGCGCAGCATCTCCACCACCCGCTGATGGCGCTCGTCGGAATCGGTCACCCCGTGGATCTTCAGGCCCTCGGCGATGCTGGCACCCACCGGGGCCCGCGGATCCAGCGACGAGAACGGGTCCTGGAAGATGATCTGCATCCGGCTGCGCATCTCCTTCAGGGCGGCACCCTTCAGGTGGGAGATGTCGACCCCATCGAACTCGATCGACCCCGACGTCGGCTCCAGCAGCCGCACCAGCATCCGGCCCAGGGTCGTCTTTCCGCAGCCCGACTCGCCCACCAGGCCCAGCGTCTCGCCACGCACGATGTCGAGCGACACGTGGTCCACGGCGCGCACGTTGGCCACGGTCCGCCGGATGATGCCGCCCTTCACCGGGAAGTCCTTCACCAGGTCCTGGGCCCTGATCAGCGGCCCTGTCATCGCCGGTCCTCCGAATACAGCCAGCAGCGGGCGGTGTGGCCGTCGCCCACCGGGAGTAGGTCGGGCTCGATCTCGGTGCAGATGGTGAGGGCGTTGTCGACCCGGGCCTTGCAGCGGTCGGCGAACCGGCATCCCACGGGCAGGTCGATGAGGTGCGGTACGGTCCCGGGGATGGTGTCGAGCCGTTCGCGCACCTCGCCCAGCACCGGCACCGAACCGATCAGGCCCTGCGTGTACGGGTGCTTGGGATCCTCGAATAGAGTGACGGCGTCGGCCTCCTCGACGATCCGGCCCGCATACATCACCGCGATGCGGTCGGCCATCTCGGCGACGATCCCCAGGTCGTGGGTGATGAGGAGCACCGCCGTGTTCGACTCGCGCTGCAGGGTGCGGATCAGGTCGAGGATCTGCGCCTGGATGGTCACGTCCAGCGCCGTCGTCGGCTCGTCGGCGATGAGCAACTCCGGCTCGCAGGCCAGCGCCATGGCGATCATCACCCGCTGCGCCATGCCCCCGGAGAACTCGTGGGGGTGGGCGTCGACGCGCCGCCGCCCGTCGGGGATGCCGACCCGCTCGAGCATCTCGGTGGCCTTCTCCCGGCCGGCGGCGCGGCGCATGTCGCGGTGGATCTCGTACACCTCGGAGATCTGCGCCCCGACCCGCATCACCGGATTCAGCGCCGAGGCGGGCTGCTGGAAGATCATCGAGATCTGCTCGCCGCGCAGCTCCCCCAGCTGGCGACGCGACATGCCGAGCAGGTCGCGCCCGTCGAAGGTGATCTCCGAGCCCTCCTCGATGACCCCCGGCTTGGGGATCAGGCCCATCAACGACAGCGAGGTGACGCTCTTGCCGCACCCGGACTCGCCGACCAGGCCGAGGACCTCGCCGCGGCGCACCTCGAAGCTGATCCCGTCGACGGCGCGCACCTCGCCGTCGCGGGTGTGGAAGTACGTCCGCAGGTCGCGCACCGAGAGGAGGGGGGCGTCGCTCATTCCGACAGCGAGGGGTCGAGGGCGTCTCTGAGGCCGTCGCCGAGCAGGTTGAAGCCGAGCACGGTGATCATGATGGCCAGTCCGGGGAAGAACACGAGATGCGGAGAGGAGAACACCTGGGCCCGCTCCCGGGCCAGCATCGCTCCCCACTCCGCCGTCGGCTCCTGGGCGCCGAGCCCGAGGAACCCGAAGGCGGCGGCGTCGAGGATGGCGGTGGCGATGCCCAGGGTGCCGATCACCACGAGCGGCGTCAGCGCGTTGGGCACCACCCGCGACCACAGGATCCGCAGCTTCGACGCCCCCAGCGCTCGCGACGCCGAGACGAAGTCCAGCTCCTTGATCGACAGCACCGAGGCGCGCATCACCCTCGCGTAGGCGGGAATGGACACGATGGCGATGGCCAGCATCGTGTTGCGCAGGCCCGGCCCCAGGGCGGACACGATGGCGATGGCCAGCAGCAGCGACGGGAACCCCAGGACCACGTCCATGATCCGCATGACGATGTTGTCGGTCCACCCGCCCCAGAACCCAGCGATCGCGCCCAGGCTCGCCCCGATGGAGAAGGCGAACAACACGGTGGTGAGTCCGACCGACAGGCTCACCCGAGTGCCGTAGATGATTCGGCTGAACTGGTCGCGGGCGTTGCCGTCGAGCCCGAGCACGTGCTGGCGGATCTCGGGCTCGCACCCGAACAGGTGCACGCACGGCGGCGACCGGCGGCTCACGCCGTCCTGGCCGATGAGCACCTGATTGGGATCGTAGGGGGCGAGCAGCGGGGCCAGCACCGCGATCAGCACCAACGTGCCGATGATGCTCAGCCCGATCACGCCGGTCTTGCGGCGTAGCAGGCGGCGCAACGCCCCCCGCCACAGCCCGCTCGGGCGATCGAGCAGATGCTCGGCGTCGGGGACGGTGAGGCGATCGACGCGCCGTGTCAGTCGATCCATGCCATCACTCCAGCCGTATTCGGGGATCGAGGTACGCGTACGAGAGGTCGACGATCAGGTTGATGACCACGTAGCCGGTGGCGATGATCACGGTGAAGCCCTGGATGATCGGGAAGTCGCGGGCGGAGATGGCCTCGAACAGCATGGTCCCGGCCCCCGCCAGGCCGAAGACGGTCTCGGTGAGCACCGCCCCCGACAGCAGCGCCCCCATCTGCAGCCCGACGATGGTCACCACCGGGAGCATGGCGTTGCGCAGGGCGTGGCGCACGACGACCCGGCGCTCGGCGGCGCCCTTTGCCCGGGCGGTGCGGATGTAGTCGCGGCCCAGGGTGTCGAGCAGGCTGGAGCGGGTCATGCGGGCGATGATCGCCATCGGGATGGTGCTCAGCGCCACCGCCGGCAGGATCAGGTGCTGGATGGCGTTGCCGAACAGCTCCCAGTTGCCGGTGATGAAGGCGTTGAATATGAAGTGGTTGCCGATGAACTCGACCACGGTGTGGGGGAAGGTTCCGTCGGCGAGGCCCCACCCCCATTGCTCGTAGAACGGGACGGAGATCATCCCCGGGGACAGCCGGCCCGACGGGGGTAAGGCGAACCAGGTGTTGCGCAGCACCAGCCCGAAGAAGTAGGCGAGCAGCAGCCCCAGCCAGAACACCGGCATCGACACGCCGACGTTGGCGAACATCATCGTGCCCACGTCGACGGCCGAGTTGTGCCTCATCGCCGCCACGATCCCCAGCGGGATGCCGACCAGCAGGGCGATGAACAGCGCCGTCATCGACAGCTCGATGGTCATCGGGAGGCGCTCGATGAGGATCTGTGAGACCGGGCGGGAGAAGCGGATCGAATTGCCGAAGTCCCCCTTGAGCACGTCGCCGATGTAGATGCCGAGCTGCACCGGGACCGGCCGGTCCAGCCCCTTGTTCCGCTCGAATGCGGCACACGACTCGGCGGTGGCGCGCTCGCCCAGCATCGCCCGGCAGGGTTCGCCGGGGATCGCCCGGGCGAGGAGGAAGGTGGCGATCAGGATGCCCAGCAGCACGGGGACGGCGAGCAACAGCCGCCTCCCGACGTACGCCAGCATCTCACCTCCTCACGGCGCCGGGCCGGACGGACCCGGATGATCGGTCTCTCCCCGGAATGAGCGCCGGGGCCCGCCCCCTCGAGGGCGGGCCCCGGTCGGCTCGTCAGTCTGCGATGGGATCGATCCCTACGGGATCAACTGGTCCCACAGATAGGTGTAGTACTCGAACGCTCCGGTGTTGCCCACGTGGAGCGGATTACTCGCCTGGATGCCGAGCGCCCATGAGGCGACGACGTCGTTGGCGTCGAAATCCGACCCGTCGTGGAACTTGACACCCTGGCGCAGGGTGCAGGTCCACACCGTCGAGTCCTCGTTCGGCGTGCACTCGGTGGCCAGGGCCGGCACCACTTCGCCGGAGTCGATGGCGTAACCGAGCAACGCCTCCACCACCTGCTGGCAGGCGGCCAGGGACTCGCCGTCGGTCTCGTCGGAGCAGAACAGGCTGATCGGCTCGGCGTTCTGCATCCACACGAAGGTGTCCTTGCCCGGATCGACGAACTCGAACAGCGGGGCACCGAACGGCCGGAAGTGCGCGTTCTGCACACTGACCAGCGATGCCGACGCCGACGCGCCGTGAGCGACCGGCACCATCGGCACCAGCTCGCGGATGGCGTTGTTCGCCTGCTCGTAGAGCGGCCGGGCCGTCCCCACGTCACCGATCGTCGAGGCCTGCAGCAACGGCTCGTAGATCTCCGAATGAGTATCGCCGAACTGCGGGTTGGCCTCACCGAAGTGGAAGTCCAGGAAGTTGGTGATGTGCGGGTAGTCCGCACCCCAACCCAGGAGGTAGAAGCCGTCGAGGCGTCCGTTGGTCGACTCGTCGATGAACGCTCCCGACTCCATCACCTCCACCACCGCGGAGATGCCCAGGTTCTGCATCAGCTGATCCTGGATCTCGACCGCCACCGTGCCCGGCTCCGGCAAGTAGCCGCGGAACACGTCGCGGTAGTAGATGGCCGTGGTCCAGGTGTCGAGCGACAGGCCCTCCTCGGCCAGGCCCTCCTCGAGCAACGTCCGCGCCGCGGCGGCGTCGAACGGGTACCAGTCATCGCCCTCACACCCGTTCGGGATCGAGCACGGCGTGAAGTGCGAGGCAACCTCGGACCCGTCCGGGTAGAAGTTGTCGACGATCCGCTGACGGTCGATCCCCATGGCGATCGCCTGGCGCACCTTCAGGTTGTTGAACGGCGTGAACGTGTTCGTCATCGCCAGGTAGAAGGTGTTCGGGTTGGCCGACTCGATCAGGTTCAGGTTCGGATCAGCCCTCACCGTGTCGAAGGCGTCGGGGCTCACGTTCGTGATCTGATCGACCCGCCCGGCCTGCAACTCGAGGAGACGCGAGGCTCCCTCGGTGGCCCAGCGGAACACGAGCGTCTCGTACGGCGGCTTGGTGCCCCAGTAGTCGTCGTTGCGGCTGAAGATGATGCTGTCGCCTCGCTGCCACTGCTGGAGCACGAACGGGCCGGTGCCGATCGGGTTGTCCAACGGCGCGCCGCCGGTCGCCTCGAGATGCTCCTTCGGCTGGATGCCGAACGGAGTGAAGGCGGCGATCTGCGGGAACGCAGGCACCGGCTTGCACAGCTCGAACACCACCGTGTACTGGTCGGTCGCCGTGATCGACTTGATCTTGCCGCCGTAGTCACAGTCCTCGGCGGCGACACTGTCGCCCACGAATGGCTCTTCTGGGCTCGTCGTGGCCCCGGTAGTGGTGGTGGGTGCCCCCGTGGTGCCCGGCGTGTCGTCGCCGCAGGCGGCGGCGACGAGCGCCAGCACGAGCACGAGGATCAAACCCCTTGCGTACTGCATCGGATGGTTCCTCCTTTGTGTCCCTCACCGGTCACTCGAACCGGTGAGGGGCCACGAACATTAGCCACATGCGAGTAACCCGGCTGTAAGAAGGGCTGCGCGGCTCGGCTCCCGATCGACAGGGACGCGGCGGCGGCTACGCCGCCGACGCCGCCGGCACCGAAACCGGCAGCACGGTGACGAAGCGGGCGCCAATCCCGGCGGGCCCGTCTTCCACCCACACCTTGCCCTGGTGGCCGTGGACAAGCTCACGGACCAGGTACAGGCCGATGCCGGTGCCCTGGACTCCCTTGTTGCGGCCTCGCTGGAAGCGCTCGAACACCAGCTCGCGCTCCTCGGGTGGGATACCCGAACCCTGGTCCGACACCTCAACCCGCACCGTGTCGGCCTCGCCGCGGGCACTCACCGTCACCGACGATCCCTCGGGCGAGTACTTGGCGGCGTTCTGGATGAGGTTGATGAACACCTGGCGCAGGCACCCGGCGTCGGCCAACTCAAGGGTGAGGCCGTCGTCGATGGCGGCGTTGAAACGGCGGCCCGGGAAGAGGCGGCCCACCAGCTCGACGGCCTCCTGCACCACGGCCGACACATCCACCCGGTCGCGACGCAGTTCCAGCACCCCGGCCTCGATGTTGGACGCCATGAGCAGGTTGGAGATGAGCGTCTCCAGGTGAGCGGACTCGCGCTGGATCAGGCTCAAGAAGTCGCGACCTTCGGGATCGGTGACGTGGGCATCGAGCAGCGAACCGAACCCGATGATGGTGGTAAGCGGCGTGCGCAGCTCGTGGGACACGGCGGCGACGAAGGTGGTCTTGAGGGCGTCGAGCTCCTCCAGGCGTGCCTTGGCGGCACGCTCACCGGCGAGGGCACGGGTCAGGCCGATGGCCACCGCGCCCTGGGCGGCGACGCCACGGGCCAGACGGATCTGGCCGTCGGTGATGCGATGCGGCCGATTGCGGTCCAGCACCAACACCCCGAAGGTCTCACCCCAGGCGATCAGCGGTAGGTACAACGCGGCCTCGATGCCGAACGAAGTAGCCCACCATTCGGGGTTCAGGTCGGAGTCGACCTTGGGATCGTCGAAGGCCAGGACCGTGCCGGTCCGAAGAACCTGGTAGGCGGCGGGCAGGTCCGGGGCCGTCGACTTGAAAAGCTCCCACGCCTCCTGGTCGACGTGACCGTCGGCGAACTGGCTCATCTTCGGGTGCAGCTTCCCGTCGTCGCCGACCAGGAACACCGAACATCGGTCGAAACCGGCCACCCGGGCACAGTTCTGGGCCACCGAAGCCAGCACCGGGATCAGGTCGGTGGTGCGGCTCAGCACCTCCCCCACGTCCAGTAGCGCCTCGGCCTCCCGGGCACGCCGGCGCTCCCGCTCGAATGCGCGAGCGTTGGCCAGGCCCATCGCCAGGTACTCGGAAAACACGGCCAGGTCGTCGCGTCGGTTGCGCAGCTTCGCCGGGGTGCCTTCCACGATGAGGACGCCGATCGGTCGCCCGTCGCGACGCAGGGCGAACGCGAGGTACGGCTGCAGGTCGTACTTCTCGACGATCGGGAGTGGGATGCCCTCGAAACGGGGATCGTCCACCTCGACGATGTCCTCGCCGCCGCGGATCCGCTTGACCACGTCGAACTGCTCGGCGTCCAGGCGGCGCCACTCTTTGAACAGCGCCGGATCGGCGTCACCGGAGGCCAGCTCCGACACGAACGGCGCCAGGCGACCCTCGTCGTCGTCATCGGCGAGGAACAGAGACACCCGGTGCACCGAGAAGGCGGTGCCGGTGAAGCGCAGCATCTCTCCCACCAGGCGCGCCGTCGAACGCTCCGTCCCGGCACGGCGGACGAAGTCGAGGATTGCTCGCGGGAACGAGCCGGACTGGGAGTCAGAGTCCATAAGGAGACCATCGGCAGGGTGTTGCGGGGGGTTGAGGGGAGGCGCGAGGCGGGATTGGCGACTCGCGATTCACTGGGAGGCGGCGCCCCTGTCGGTTGGTCAGCGACGGGTTCGCGCCGCCAACACCTGCTCTTCCACAGAGACGTCGATGCCCATTCGGCGCTTGCGCTCCAGACGCGCCTCGGGGTCGGACGGCCCGCGGCCGACTCGTTCCAACCGTTGGCGGCCCTGCTCGGCTTGCTCGACCATCTGCCTGCCGAGGTCCACGTAGGGTTAGCCCTCCCCCCTCCCCTGACGGCTTCGCCGTCAGGTACTCCCCCCTTCGGGGGGAGAGAGACGGTTGGTCCCCTGCGCCCCGCGACGCGCGCACTCTCCTCCCCTGTAGGGGGAGGTGGCAGCGGCCGCAGGCCGCTGACGGAGGGGGAGGGCTGACGCGTCGCGAGGCCCACGAAGGGTTTGCCCTCCCCCCTCCCCTGACGGCTCCGCCGTCAAGTACTCTCCCCTCCGGGGGGAGGGACCGCAAGAAACCTCCCCCCTCCCCTGACGGCTTCGCCGTCAGGTACTCCCCCCTTCGGGGGGAGGGACCGCAGAAAGTAGGAACTCTCCTCCCCCGTAGGGGGAGGTGGATCGGCCCGATAGGGCCGAGACGGAGGGGGAGGGCTGACGCGTCGCGAGGGCCCACTTAGTGTTTGGGCTCCCCCCCTACGGGGGGAGGGACCGCAAATACCCTCCCGCCTCGCCGCCTACCCTCCCTCCCATGAAGACGGCGCCGTATGGGACCTGGGAGTCGCCGATCTCGGCGGAGCTGACCACGCAAGCCGGGTTGCGGTTCGCCGACCTGGTCGCGGTCGACGGGGACGACGTCTACTGGGTGGAGAGCCGGCCGCAGGAGGGTGGGCGCAGCGTCATCGTACGGCGGTCGCCGACCGGGGCCATCGACGATGTGGGCCCGGACGACTTCAACGCCCGCACCTCTGCCAACGAGTACGGCGGCGGGGCTTACACCGTCGCCGATAGGCTGGTCTACGCCTCCAACTTCGCCGACCAGCGGCTGTATCGGATAGACCAGGAGGGGACCGCCGAGGCGATCACGCCCGAACCGCCGGCACCGAGGGGCGACCGCTACGCCGACCTGACGGTGCGGGGCTCGTGGGCGATCGGGGTGCGGGAACGGCACAACGCCGATGGCGACGAACCCGCCAACGAACTGGTCCGCATCCCCCTCGACGGTGGCGAACCCGACATCGTCGCCTCCGGCCACGACTTCTACTCGTCGCCGCGCATCTCACCCGACGGCACCCGGCTCGCCTGGCTGGCGTGGGATCACCCCAACATGCCGTGGGATGCCACCGAACTGTGGGTCGGCGACCTCACCGCCGCCGGGCACATCGACAACGCCCGCCGCGTCGTCGGCGACCGCTCCGAGTCGCTGTTCCAGCCGGAGTGGAGCCCCGACGGGGTCCTCCATGTGATCTCGGACCGGTCGGGCTGGTGGAACCTGTACCGGGAGGGGGCGGACGACCTGGAGCCGATCCTGTCGATGGACGCCGAGTTCGGGGTGCCCCAGTGGCTGTTCGGCTTCAGCCGGTATGTGTTCCTCGCCGACGGCCGACTCGTCACCGCCTACGGGAGGGAAGGCGGCGACACGCTGGTGGTCATCGAGGGGGGCGAACCACGGCCCATCCGGCTGCCGTTCACCTCGGTGGGGACCTCGCTGGCCACCCGGGGCAGCACCGTCTACCTGATCGCCTCCGGACCGAACCGCCCGGCGTCGCTGGTGCGCGTCGGCGTCGACGACGGCACCGTCGAAGACATCCGAGTGCCAGAGGGGCCACCGATCGACTCCGCCTACGTCAGCATCCCGGAGCCGATCGCGTTCGCCTGCGACGAAGGCGTCGCCCATGCCCTCTACTACCCGCCCACCAACCCGGAGTACCAGGCGCCGGAGAGCGAGAAGCCGCCGGTGATCGTCGCCATCCACGGTGGCCCCACCTCGGCGGCGAAGGCGGCGTTGGACCCGGCGAAGCTGTTCTGGACCAGCCGGGGCTTCGGCATCGTCGACGTCGACTACGGCGGGTCCACCGGGTACGGGCGAGAGTACCGGCAGCGACTCGACGGGCAGTGGGGCGTGATCGACGTGCGCGACTGCGCCCTGGCGGTGGCCCACCTCGCCGACCAGGGCAAGGCCGACCCGGACCGGCTGCTCATCCACGGCGGCAGCGCCGGCGGCTACACCACCCTGCTCGCCCTGGCGCTGCGCGACGAGTTCGCCGCCGGCACCTCCTATTTCGGGGTCGCCGACCTGGAGGCGCTGGCCGTCCACACCCACAAGTTCGAGAGCCGCTACCTGGACCGCCTCGTCGGCCCCTACCCGGAGGCGAGGGACCTGTACCTGGAGCGCTCGCCGATCACCCACATCGACAAGATCGACAAGCCGGTGCTCATCCTCCAGGGCACCGACGACATGGTGGTCCCCCAGGCCCAGGCCGAGATGATGTGCGACGCCCTGCGAGCCCGGGGCACCCCCTACGCCTACCTGCTCTTCGAGGGTGAGGGCCACGGCTTCCGCCAGGCCCCCAACCAGATCCGGGCGCTCGAGGCCGAGTTGTCCTTCTACGGCCAGGTGCTCGGCTTCGAGCCGGCAGGCGATCTGGAGCCGGTGGAGATCGTCAGAGCCTGACTCACGCAGCAGTCGTCGCCACGACGTCGACGTTGGCTCCACAGCCGGGAACGTCGCTGAGTGCTGCGTCGCCGGTGAGAAGCGGGATGTCGAGCAGTTCGGCGAGTGCCAGGTAGACGCCGTCGTACACCGAGACGTTGTCGCGCAATTCGAAGGCCCGAGGTACGAGCCGACGGTGTGGGTACCGCTCCAGCGGCAAAGTCGCGAGCAGGCCGAGCATGTCACTCGCCTCGGTCAGGTCTATCTCGCGCCTCATCGCCAGTCTGCGAAGTCCCTGTCCGACCTCGGTGTCCACGAGATGCGGCGCACAGACGACATCGCCTCCCTCGAGGTGATCAGACAGCCTGTCGCCTGCCGGGCTGTGGGGACCGAGCAGGAAGTCAAGGACGACCGAGGCGTCGACGACGATCACCGGGAGTCACGCTCGGCTCGAATGACCTCGGCTGGCGTCTCCGACAGTGTTGGCCGCTGACGAGACCGAACCCGCTCGATCATCTCCTCGAGCGAGGGCGTAGCGGCCAGTCGCACGACCTCACGCTTGAGATAGTCGGACAGGGTCATCCCCGCCTTGGCGGCTCGCGCCTTGATCTCTCGATGCACGGCATCGGGCACGTTGCGTATCTGGATCATCTTCGCCATGGGCCGAAGGTATCACATGTGGAGCACATGTGATAGGTTGATCGACGCCTCCTACACGACCTACGACGAAATCCCGCTGGATACTCCCGACGCATGGGGCGACCTGGCCTCGTGGCGCGATGCCGCCGGGCGGTCATGACCTTGGCGGAGCGGGATGACGGGGAGTCGGAGAGGCCCACGTAGCGTTAGCCCTCCCCCCTCCCCTGACGGCTCCGCCGTCAGGTACTCCCCCCTTCGGGGGGAGGGACCGAAAGGGAGGCAGGCCCGTGCTTATGACGCCACCGCAATAACCCACATGCGGTCCCCTCCCCCGAAGGGGGAGGTGGATCGGCCCGAAGGGCCGAGACGGAGGGGGAGGGCTGACGCGTCGCGAGGCACAGGTAGTGATCATCGGGAGGAAGAGGCTGCAGCGGCAGAAAGCCGCTGACATCGGGCGGCCAGACGCGCCGGACGGTCGCTGCGCGCTAGCCCTCCCCCCTCCCCGCCTTCGGCGGTACTCCCCCCTTCGGGGGGAGAGAGTCTGAACCCTCGCCCTACTCGCCACTCAACCTCCGCGCCTCGTCCTCCAGGGTCAGGGCGTCGACGAAGTCGTCGAGGTCGCCTTCGAGGATGTCGGGGAGGCGTTTGATGGTCAGGCCGACGCGGTGGTCGGT
Organism: Acidimicrobiia bacterium; assembly: GCA_040902765.1. Classification (NCBI taxonomy): domain Bacteria; kingdom Bacillati; phylum Actinomycetota; class Acidimicrobiia; species Acidimicrobiia bacterium. The sequence goes on from JBBDWO010000003.1 coordinate 46,703, forward strand.
GACCCGGTTCTCCTTGTAGTTGTAGGTGCGGATCTTCTCGGAGCGCTCGCCGGTGCCCACCTGGGCGCGGCGGTCGGCGGCCAGGGCCGACTGCCGCTTGTCGATCTCGATCTGGTTGAGGCGGGCTCGCAGCACCCGCAGCGCCTTCGCCTTGTTCTGCAGCTGGCTCTTCTCGTCCTGGCAGGTCACCACCAGGCCGGTCGGCTTGTGGGTGATGCGGACCGCCGAGTCGGTGGTGTTCACCGACTGTCCACCGGGTCCGGTACTCCGGAACACGTCGATGTCGAGGTCGTTGTCGTCGATGTGGACCTCCACCTCCTCCACCTCGGGCAGGACCGCCACGGTGGCGATCGAGGTGTGGATGCGGCCCTGCGACTCGGTTTTGGGGACCCGCTGCACCCGGTGCGGGCCGGCCTCGAACTTGAAGCGGGAGTAGGCGCCATCGCCCTTGACGGCAAAGGTGACCTCCTTGAAGCCACCGGACTCGCCCTCCGACGTGTTCATCGGCTCGGTGTTCCAGCCATGGCGCTCGGCGAACCGCGAGTACATGCGGTACAGGTCGCCGGCCCAGAGGGCGGCCTCATCGCCGCCGGCAGCGGCGCGGATCTCGACGATCACGTCTTTGGCGTCGTTGGGGTCCTTGGGCACCAGCATCACCCGCAGGCGCTTCTCCAGTCGCTCGGCGGCGGCGCGGCGCTCTTCGGCCATCTCACGGAGTTCGGCGGAGACCGCCTCGTCGGATTCGTCGCGGGCCAGTTCGGTGGCCTCGTCGGCGTCGGTGTGGGCGGAGCGCAGCTGATGCCACACCTCGACCAGGCCCTTCAGCTCAGAGTGCCTCCTGGCAACCTCGGAATAGCGGGCCTGGTCGCCGGCGATTTCGGGGTCACCCATCAGCGCCAGGGTCTCCTCGAACGCCGACACCATCTCGGCCATCCGGTCGGCCAGCTGTTGATCCATCAGCGCGACAGCTCGTACCCGAGCGCCCCCGGCACGATCGGGCCCCGCTGCTCCACGGCGGCACGCTCCTCGTCGTCCAGCGACGCCAGCAGCGACGCCACCGCCACCTCCACCTGGTCGGCGGCGGGCTCGCCGGTGGTGAGCCGCTGCAGCCAGATGCCCGGGCGGGCGGCGAATGCCATCCACCGCTTGTCGGCGGCGGCCTTCAACACCTCGTAGGCGATGCCGGCGATCACCGGGATGAGGAACACCCGGCTGGCGATCAGCCACGGCCACGACGGGCGGCCCAGCGCGCTGAACACGATGATGGCGATGAGCACCACGATCATCAGGAAGTTGGTGCCGCAGCGGGGATGGCGGGGGCTGTAGCGCTGGATGGCCCCGATGGTGAGCGGGTCACCGGCCTCGTAGGCGTGGATCGTCTTGTGCTCTGCGCCGTGGAACTCGAACACCCGCTTGATGTCCTTGGAGCGCCCGATCGCCCAGATGTAGCCGACGAACATGCCCAGGCGCAGCACCGAATCCAACACGTTGAACAGCAGCGTCGACTCGCCGAGCAGCCGCTCGATGCCGCGGGCGGCGAGCAGCGGCAGGATCATGAACACGCCCAGGAAGAACACCAGGGCGAAGGCCATCGCCACGGCGATGTGGCCCGACTTGAGCTCCTCGGCGCCCTCCTCCTGCTCGGCCTTGCGGGCTGACCACGACAGCGCCCGGAACCCGAGGCTGAGGGACTCGCCGAGCACCATGATCCCGCGGAAGAAGGGGATGCGGGCCAGGCGGGACCGCGACGACAGCCGGGGCAGCTCGTTGCGTTGGACTTCGATGATCCCGTCGGGTCGCCGCACCGCCACCGCCCAGGCGGTGGGGGCGCGCATCATCACGCCCTCGATGACTGCTTGTCCGCCGACGGTGGCACCGGGCGAACGACTCATCAGGACTCCGTCTCGGAGCCCTCTTTCGTCGTGAACGACTCGCGGCCATAGCGCTTACGGAAGCGCTCGACCCGTCCGCCGGTGTCGACGAGGATCTGCCGGCCCGTATAGAACGGGTGGCTGGCACTGGAGATCTCGACGCGCACCATCGGGTAGGTGTTGCCGTCCTCCCACTCGATGGTCTCGCTCGTCTCGATCGTCGACCGGGTGAGGAACTTGAAGTCCGACGACGAGTCGACGAACACGACCTCGCGGTACTGGGGATGGATGCCTTGCTTCACGGTTCTTTCGCTCCTGGGGGCGGTGATCGTAGCGACGCTGCGTCAGCCGCCGGTCGACTTGGCGATATCGGCGAGGAACTCGGCGTTGCTCTTGGTGGCCTTGAGCCGGTCGATGAGCAATTCCAGGCCCGCCGCCGGTTCCGGCAGGGCGAGCAGCACCCGGCGCAGCTTCCACACCTGGGCCAGCTCGTCGGGCGAGAACAGCAGCTCTTCCTTGCGGGTACCCGATGCCTCGATGTCGATGGCCGGGTAGACCCGCTTGTCGGCGAGGCGACGGTCCAGGCGCAACTCCATGTTGCCGGTGCCCTTGAACTCCTCGAGGATGACCTCCTCCATGCGGGAGCCGGTCTCGATGAGCGCCGAGCCCAGGATGGTGAGGCTGCCGCCCTCTTCGATGTTGCGGGCCGCACCGAAGAACCGCTTCGGCGGGTACAACGCCGTCGAGTCGACACCACCCGACAGGATCCGGCCCGAGGCCGGCGCCGCCAGGTTGTAGGCACGGGCGAGGCGGGTGATCGAGTCGAGCAGGATGACCACGTCCTGGCCCTGCTCCACGAGGCGCTTGGCCCGCTCGATGGCCAGTTCGGCCACCTGGGTGTGCTCCTCGGCGGGGCGGTCGAAGGTCGAGTAGATCACCTCGCCCTTCACCGACCGCTGCATGTCGGTCACTTCCTCCGGGCGCTCGTCCACCAGCACCACCATCACGTGGCACTCGGGGTTGTTGGTGGTGACCGAGTTGGCGATCTCCTTGAGCACGGTCGTCTTGCCGGCCTTGGGCGGCGACACGATCAGCCCGCGCTGGCCCTTCCCGATCGGCGAGATCAGGTCCATGATCCGGGCGAGCACATGGTTGGGCTGGCCCACTATCTCCAGGCGCAGCCGCTCGTCGGGGAACAGCGGGGTCAGGTCGCCGAACTTGGGTCGCCGCCGAGCCTCTTCCACGTCCATGCCGTTGACGGCGTCGATGCGGATCAGCGCCGGGAACTTCTCCTGGGTGCGGGGCGGACGGATCGGGCCGCTGATGATGTCGCCGCGGCGCAGGCCGAACTTGCGGACCTGAGTCGCCGACACATAGACGTCCTTCTCCCCCGGTAGGTAGCCGGTGACCCTCAGGAAGCCGTAGCTCTCGGGAAGGATGTCGAGGATCCCCTCGCGCACCTCTGCGTTGGAATCGTCCCAGTTCTGCTGCTGGCCGCCGCCGCCACTGCCACCACTGCCACCACTGCCACCACGGCCGCGGCGACGGTTGCGGTTGCGATTGCCGCTGTTGTCGTCGTCGGACGAGCGGTCGCGGGACTGGTCACGGGGCTGGCGGTCGGAGCCGCCTCCGCCGTCACTCTTCTCGTCGCCACCGTCCTCGTCATCGGCACTGCGGGGCTTGGCCGCGGGCAGATCCACCGGGGCGGGCTCTTCGCTGGCCTCGAACCCGTCGGAGTCGAGGATGGCGGCGATCAGCTTCGACTTCTGCAGCGACTCGTGGTCGGCGATGTCGAGCGACCCCGCGATGGTGCGCAGCTCGTCGAGCGTCTTTTCCTGGAGCTTGGCTCTACTGGTCATCGTTCCCCTTCGGTCAGCCCTTGCGGCGCTCGGCGAGCGCTGCCTGGTATGCCTCCCAGTCACGGTTGAATCGCTCGTTACCGATGTCGGTGAGCGGGTGGTTGAACAACTTCTTCATCACGTCGAACGGCATCGTGGCGGCATCGGCACCGACCCGGGCCGAGTCGACCACATGGGCCGGATGGCGGAGGCTCGCCGATAGCACCTCGGTGGCGTATCCCTGCGTGGCGTACAGGTCGACGATCTCGGCGAGGAGGCCGACCCCGTCGTTGCCAACGTCGTCGACCCGGCCCAGGAACGGCGACACGAAGGTGGCACCGATGTTGGCGGCCAGGATCGCCTGCGCCGATGAAAAGACCAAGGTGACGTTGATCGGATGACCCTGCCGGACCAGTTCGGCACCGGCGGCGACACCTTCGACCGTCATCGGGACCTTGACCACCACGTTGTCGGCAATCTTCCGCAGGGCCACGCCCTGGGCGACCATCTCCGAGCGGTCCTCGGCAACCACTTCGGCCGATACCGGACCATCGACCAGGTCGGTGATGGCCTTGATCAGATCGTTGAACTCGAGTCCCTCCTGTGCGGCGAGGGTCGGGTTGGTGGTGATGCCGTCGAGGATGCCCCAACCGACGGCGGTTTCGATGTCGGCCAGGTGGGCAGTGTCGAGAAAGAGCTTCAAAGCGTTGCTACCTCCGGCAGCGGAGAGATCCGGACCGATGCGCGGCGACGGCATACGTCGTTCGCCGGTTCGATCGAGAGGGTCGGGCTGAATGCCCAAGGGGCAGTCTAGACGGTCTGCGCCGCGGGGCAAGCTAAGAGGCGCGATTCGCAGTTCGCAATTCGCAATTCGCCTCTCTCCCCCCGAAGGGTGTTGATTCGCGCGAGAGGGTGGACGGTTCATGGTTGGTTCCGGGTGTTGGG